>JANOVJ010000328.1:0-6382 GCA_031417295.1 bacterium
CTCTTTCTCGTCGAGAAACCCAAACGGTCGAGCGCGGCGGGCGGTGCCCGTTGGGGGCGATCTGTGGGGCGGCGAGGAGCGCAGGATTGGGGTCGGCGTGCGCAGCACGCTTCGTAAGCTGACTCGTCGCAACTGTTTGAGTGGAGAGAGCGCAGCGAACGCAGCGAGTTTTGCGACGCGACCCCGGGCCGAGCACCACAGCGGAGTCGTAGCGCAGCGGAGACCGCCCCAGTGTGAGCCCCCAGCGGGCACCGCCTGCCGCGCGGCCCCGAAGCCAGGAAAACGTGCTCCCCAAAACGAGCACTGACACCCGAAGGCCACCCCATGGAAACCCTCCCGATGGCTCTCGACACGATGGCTGCCCAGCACGGCAGCCTGGAGCCCTACCGGCTCAGCGCGCCGTCCGAGGTGGCTGCCATGCTGCGCCGGCTGCAGGACGCCAACGTGCCGCTGAACCTGAACACGCCCCAGGGCGGCGTCTACACGACCACGCTGTGGTCGATGGACGCCGCGCGGGGCATGCTGAGCTTCGCCGCCGACGCGCGCGACCCGCAACTCCAGGCCGTGCTCGAGGGTGACGAGGCGGTGGTGGTGGGCTACCTCGAAAACATCAAGGTCCAGTTCGACGTCGACAACCTGGTGCTGGTGCGCGGCACCGCGGCAAGTGCGCTCAACGCCACCTACCCGCGCCAGTTGTTCCGCTTCCAGCGCCGCGACAGCTTCCGCGTCCGGCCGGTCCTGCGCGACACGCCGGTGGCGCGGCTGCGCCACCCGATGATCCCCGAGATGCAGCTCGCGCTGCGCGTGCTCGACGTGAGCATCGGCGGCTGCGCGCTGCTGCTGCCCGAAGACGTACCGCCGCTCGCGCCCGGCGTGACGATCGCCAAGGTGCAGATCGAGCTCGACCTGACCGCGCACTTCGAGACTGCGCTCCGGTTGCAGCACATCACCGCGATCCAGCCCGACTCGCGCGGCGTGCGCCTGGGCTGCGAGATGGTGCGCCTGGGGCAGGACGCCGAACGCACCCTGCAACGCTACATCGACCAGACGCAGAAGCGGCGCCGCTTCATGGCGCTGGAGTGAGGTTCGGCGCCATTACGCCGTTACTCGACAAGGCGCCCGCCGAAGGCCTGCCGGCCGGCAGCGGCGGGTGCGTACTGGACATGCACGCGGTCGGTCGAACAGGCGAGGCAGCGCGCCACTGCCGCCGTGACCGCCGTCACCTCGGCCGCCAGCGCCGGCCCGGCGGGAGGGTGGGCGTGCAGGAGAGTCACGAACACAGGCAGGTCGGTGGCGTCGAGACCGGCGACCCCGTTTTCCGCATAGGCCGCGGCATCGAGGGCGCGCAGACGAACCCAGGTGTTGCCTGGCGGGCTGGCGAGGGCCTGGCCCAGCGCATCGGCGAGCGTGCGCGCCGAAACCAGGGCGGCCGAGCCTGCGGCAGGGCCGACGATCTCGATGTCAACGATGGGCATGCGGGGCAGCGCTCCGGGCCGACGGCAGCCTAGCCGCCTGCGCCACAGCATACGCGCCCGACCCGTTCTTACACCTGCATGTTCATGATGTCGCTGTAGGCCTGGACCAGCCGGTTGCGCACTTGCAGCGTGGCCTGGAAGCCGATCTGCGCCTTCTGCATCGCGACCATGGTTTCTTCGAGGCCGACGGTCGGGTTGTCCATCTGCACTTCGCGCTGCAACTGCGACGCTGTGTGCTGCGACTGGCTCACCGCGCCGAGGGCCTGCGTCAGCGCTTTCTGGAAGCTGCCAGCCTCTGCCGCCTTGCCGGTGGCCAGTGGCTCGCCGTTCACCGACAGCCCGGCGCGGGCCACCGCCTGGGCGAAATCGAAGGGCTTCAAGGTGACGTTCATGAGCGGGCTCCATCAGGGTGGCGCCGGGGCCGCGCCGCGTGCGAATTTCACCGCCGGCGCGGGGCCATCGGCGCAGACGCATCGTAGTCGGGCCCCCGCGGCCGCAGCCGGGTGAACAGGCATCCGTTTGACGGGCTGTTCGGCCCATGCCGGTGGCGGCTGCTTCCGAATAATCAGCCTCACGCCGCCCACCTCCGGGCTGCCTCGCCTGCCTGGAAGCACCTGCACGATCCATGGACAACGCTGTCGTACGCCAGATCAACCCCCCTGCCCTGCCCGCTGCAACCGATCTCGGCTCGCGCCTGCTCGGCATGCCCACCCGGGCCAAGGTGTCGCTCGCAATCGGCCTGCTGGCGTTGCTGGCGGTCGTGCTCGCGCTGTCGATGTGGAGCAGCCAGGGCGACTACAAGGTGCTCTACGCCAACCTGTCCGACAAGGACGGCGGCGCGATCATCGCCCAGCTCTCGCAGATGAACGTGCCGTATCGCCATGCCGATGGCGGCGCGGCGATCCTGGTGCCCTCGGCGCAAGTGCACGACGTGCGCCTGAAGCTGGCCTCGGCCGGGCTGCCGAAGGGATCGGTGGTCGGCTTCGAGCTGACCGACAGCGCCCGCTTCGGGCTGACGCAGTTCGGCGAACGATTGAACTTTCAGCGCGGTCTCGAGGGCGAACTCACGCGCTCGATCACCGCGTTGGCGGCGGTGGCGGCGGCGCGGGTGCACCTGGCGCTGCCGAACCAGAACGGCTTCTTTCGCGAGCAGCAAAAACCCTCGGCCTCGGTGCTGCTGACGCTGCACTCCGGGCGCACGCTGGACCGGGCGCAGGTGGCCGGCATCGTGCACCTGGTGGCGTCGAGCGTGGCCGAGCTGAACCCGAAGGCGGTGAGCGTGCTCGACCAGACCGGCGCGCTGCTGTCGGGCCCGTCCGACGCGGTGGCCTCCAGCGGCCTCGACGCGCAGCAGTTGCAGTACGTGAGCCAGGTCGAGCAGGGCTATGCCAAGCGCATCGTCGAGCTGCTCGAACCGGTGGTCGGGCGCGACAACCTGCGCACCAGCGTGGCCGCCGACATCGATTTCTCGCAGACCGAATCGACCTCGGAACTCTACAAGCCGAACCAGGGCGACGCGGCCGAGAAGACGGTGCGCAGCCAGCAAAGCTCGGAGGCTGCGGGCAGCGCCGGCATGGCGGCCACCGGCGTCCCGGGCGCGACCTCGAACCAGCCGCCGCAGGTGGCTACGGCGCCGATCGTCGGTGCGGCGGCGCCGCTGCAAACAGCCCAGCTCGGCAGCGCAGGCGGCAACGGCGGGCGGCGCGAGAACGTGACGAACTACGAGGTCGACAAGACCGTGCGCGTAACCCGCAACGCCACCGGCAGCGTCAAGCGCCTCAACGCCGCGGTGGTGGTGAACAACCGCAGCGTCACCGACGCCAAGGGCAAGACGACGAGCCAGCCGCTGAGCGCCGACGAGCTTGAGAAGCTGACCGCGCTGGTGCGCGAGAGCATCGGCTTCAACCAGGAGCGGGGCGATTCGGTGAAGGTGATCAACGCGCCGTTCCGCCGCGAAGCGCCGGTCGAGACCGAGCTGCCGCTGTGGAAGCAGCCCGAAGCGGTCGACCTGCTGCGCACGCTGGCGGTGCCCGGCGCGCTGGCCGCGGTGGCGTTGCTGCTGGTGTTCGGCCTGCTGCGCCCGGCGCTCAAGTCGAGCCAGCAAGCCAAGCCGCCGGGCCAGACGCTCAACGCCGTGGTGGCAGACGAACAAAGCCTGCCCGCGTTGCCAGGGTCAACACTGTCGGGCGCCCCGCTGCCGGTGCTCGAAGCGCCGAAGTCCAGCGCCCACCTCGACAACGCCCGCCTGATCGCGCAGCAGAACCCGGCGGCGGTGGCAGGGATCGTGCGCGAGTGGGTGAGCGCATGAGCCCGTCGCGAAGAGGGGCCCCACGCAGTGGGGATCGAAGCCGAGGCTCATGCGCTAGCGGCCGACCAACCACCGGTTCGATGGATATGAACCGCGCGGAGGCCGCGGCGTGACAACTCCGCAGAACACCGAGACCTCAGCCGACGCCGGCGCCGAAGACGCGGCCATCTTGCTGATGTCGCTCGGCGAGGAGAGCGCCGCGGCGGTCTTCAAGCACCTCTCGCCAAAGGAGGTGCAAAAGCTCGGCGCCACCATCGCGCAGATGAAGGCGGTGCCGCGCGAGCGCGTTGACCGGGTGCTCGCACGCTTCGGCACGCTGGCCGGCGAGAAGCACATGCTGGTGCCCGACAACGACGAGTATGTGAAGGCGGTGCTGCGCCGCGCGCTGGGCGATGACAAGGCCAACCTGCTGCTCGACCGCATCCTCCAGGGCACCGACATCAGCGGTATCCAGAGCCTGAAGTGGATGGAACCCGCGGCGGTGGCCGAGCTGCTGCGCCATGAACACCCGCAGATCGCGGCGGCGCTGCTGGTTCACCTCGACCCCGACCAGGCCGCCTCGGTGCTGAAGGCCTTTGCGGAGCGCCAGCGCAACGAGGTGCTGATGCGCATTGCCACGCTCGACGGCATTCAGCCCGCGGCGCTGAAGGAGTTGAACGAGGTGATGTCGCGCGTGCTCGCCGGGGGCGACCAGGTGCGCAAGGCCTCGCTCGGCGGGGTGAAGACGGCGGCTGAGATCATCAACATGCTCGGCGCCAGCGCTGAAACGGCGGTACTCGACTACGTGCGCGACGCCGACAACGAGCTGGCGCAGAAGATCATGGACAACATGTTCAGCTTCGACGACCTGGAGAAGATCGACGACAAGGGCCTGCAGTCGCTGCTGAAGGAGGTGCAGTCCGAGTCGCTGGTGATCGCGCTCAAGGGCGCGACGCCGGAGCTGCGCGAGAAGATCTTCAAGAACATGTCGACCCGCGCCGCCGAGACGCTGCGCGAAGACCTGGAGTCGCGCGGCCCGGTGCGCGTGTCCGAGGTCGAGGCCGAGCAGAAGGAGCTGTTGAAGGTGGTGCGCCGGCTGGTCGATGAAGGCCAGATCGTGCTTGGCGGCGGGGGCGATGATGACTTCGTCTGACCCGAACCGGCGGCGCAACGTGCCGCCACCGGCCGGCAGCAAATCATCGGTCTACGCGCGCTTCATCCCGCGCGAGGAACTGAGCTCGTTCGCGGCCTGGAGCCCCGACGCGTTGTCGGGCGGCGCCGCGCCGGGTGCGCCCGGTTCGCTGCGCCGCGCGACCGACAAGCCGACCGCCGCCAACGACACCCCCAGCGCCGCCACCGAACTCGCGGCGCAGTTGCGCGCGGCCCGCCAGTCGGGCTACCAGGACGGCTACCGCGACGGCCTGGTCGCGCTCGACGCCTTCAAGCAGGCTTATGCCGGCCAGGTGACGGCCCAGCTCGGCGTGCTCACGGCCGCGTACCAGGGCGAGCTCGACGCCTTGCAGCAGCAGCTTGCGCAGGCCGTGGCCGCCACCGCGGCGCAGGTGGCACGGCAGGTGGTGCGCAGCGAACTGAGCACGCGGCCCGAGCTGGTGCTCGCGGTCGCGCAGGAGGCGATCGCCACCTTGCTGATGAGTGCCCGCCACATCACGCTGCGGGTCCACCCGGACGACCACGCGCTGGTGGCGCAAGGCGCCGGCGAGGCGCTGGCCGCACGCGGCGCGCGCCTGGTGGCGGATGCCGGGCTGGCGCGCGGCGGCTGCACGGTGGAGTCGGACATCGGCGCCATCGACGCGAGCTTGCAGACGCGCTGGGAACGCGCGGCGGCGGCGCTGGGCTGCGAGTCGGGTTGGGCGGCAGGTGTGGAGCCCGCAGCACCGACACCACCGGCCGCGGAGCACGACGCATGACGACCGGCCGGGCGGCAACGAGGCAGCAGGACTGGGAGCGCTTCCTTGCCGATCTGCAGGCCTTTGCGGCCGAACCGATCCCGCTCGAATCGCAGGGCACGCTGGTGCGGGTGGCCGGGCTGGTGCTCGAAGCCGCGGGCATCCGCGTGCCGGTCGGCTCGGTCTGCGAAGTGCGCATGCCGGGGCAGGCGCCGGTGCTGGCCGAGGTGGTGGGTTTCTCCGGCGACCGCGCCTACCTGATGCCCACCGGCGACGTGCACGGCCTGGTCAGCGGCGCGCAGGTGGTGCCGCGGCCTTCGCCGATCGTGCCGCTCGCGCTCGGCCGCGCCCGCCACCCGTGGCGGCGGCGCGAAGACCGCACGCTGCACCTGCCGGTTGGCGACGGCCTGCTCGGCAGGGTGATCGATTCGCACGGCGCGGCGATGGACCGCAAGGGACCGCTCGCGAACGTGCACAACGAGCCGCTGGTGCGGCGCCCGATCAACGCGATGGACCGCGACCCGATCCGCCAGCCGCTCGATACCGGCGTGCGCGCGATCAACGCGATGCTCACCGTGGGCCGCGGCCAGCGGATCGGCCTCTTCGCCGGCACCGGCGTCGGCAAATCGGTGCTGATGGGGATGATGGCGCGCTACACCGCGGCCGACGTGATCGTGGTCGGGTTGATCGGCGAGCGCGGCCGCGAGGTCAAG
>JANOVJ010000329.1:0-3224 GCA_031417295.1 bacterium
TGTCGTTCGATGCCTTCCCGTACACGGCGCTGTCGAAAACCTATTCGTGGGACCAGCAGACTTCCGACTCCGCGCCGACGATGACGGCCATGTCCACCGGCTACAAGACGCGCGAAGGCATGCTGTCGGTGAACCACACCACGGCCCGCGGCGAATGCAACGCGGCGGTGATCGACAGCAAGAAGGTGGCGACGATTCTTGAGCGCGCGGCGGAGATGGGCAAGTCGACCGGCATCGTGTCGACGGCGCGGCTGACCCATGCCACGCCGGCCGCCTTGTACTCGCACACCTCCGTTCGCGACTGGGAAGCCGACGCCAACCTGCCCGTCACCGACCTCAACACCGGCGCCGCTTGCCGCGGCTCGACGGCGGCGGTGAAAGACATCGCGCGCCAGCTCATCGAAGTCTCGCCTGCGGTGCGTGCCAGCCTGAAGGTGGCCATCGGCGGTGGCCGCACGAACTTCCTGCCGAGCACCTTCACCGACCCCGAATACGCGACGATCAAGGGCCGCCGGCTCGACGGCCGCAACCTGGCCGACGAGTGGGTCGCCTCGCGCGGCACCATGGGCGGCGCTGCGTATGTGTGGAACAGGGCGCAGTTCAACGCCGTCGATCCTGCGAACACGAGCTACCTGCTCGGCCTGTTCGAGCCCTCGCACGTGCAGTACGAAGCCGACAAGGCACTCGATGGTGCCGGTGAACCCACGCTGACCGACATGACCGACAAGTCGGTCCGGCTGCTGATGAAGGACCCGAAGGGCTTCTTCCTGCACGTTGAAGGCGGGCGCATCGACCATGCTCACCACGCAGGCAACGCGAAGCGGGCACTGATCGAGACGATCGAGTTCTCGAATGCGATCCGTCGCACCGTCAGCCTGCTCGAGGCCGCCGGCAAGCTCGATGAAACCTTGATCATCGTCACCGCCGACCACAGCCACGTCTTCACCATCGCAGGCTATCCGAGCCGGGGCAACAACATCCTCGGTCTGGTGCGCGACGTGCCGGCCAAGGACGGCGATGCGCTGGCGAACAGCGCCGACAAGGGCGGGTTGCCATACACCACCTTGGGCTACCAGAACGGCCCCGGGGTGCGCGTCGGCGGCCGGCCGAACCTGACAGGCGTGGACACCACCGACGTGAACTTCCTGCAGGAAGCCGCGATTCCTCTGGGTTCGGAGACGCACGCCGGTGAGGACGTGGCGATCTACGCGCGCGGACCGAAGGCCTACCTCGTCCGCGGCTCGATGGAGCAGAACTGGATCTTCCATGTGATGAAGGAAGGCTTCGGCTTCTGATGGGCAAGCGACTGAACCTGTCGTGCCGGCGCGTACTGGCGCCGAGCGCTGCGGCGCTGCTGCTGCTCGTCGCCGCCGGCACCGGCCATGCCCAGGGCGCCGCGCCGTCGGCCTCTGCGGTCGGGCCGGCGCTGGCCCTCCCCGCGACGGCAACCACAGCGGCGCTGGGCCTGGTCGCGCAGCCGGCGCCGCTGGCGGCCCGCTTCAGCGTGAGCGTGACCTCGCCGGTCAAGGCCGGCGCCAAGCCTGCGGCCGCGCGCCACCACGAGTGGACCTTCGTTCGCAACGCCGAACGGGTGGCGCTGCTCAAGGGCAACATCGACGAGGTGTGGTTTCGCGACGCGCGCGGCCTGCTGAGCTTCGAGCGGGTCTTTCATGACGAGCAGCGCGTGGCCGACTACAGCGCCGGCGAGCTGTCCACGCTGGGCGTGCAGGCCGACTGGACGGCGCTGTCGTCGTTCATCGACCCGCGCGAGCTGGCGTTGCTGAAGCTCGTTTCGCGCAGCGGCGTTGGGGCCGAAGAACGCATCCGCCTGGCGGGCAGCGCAGGTGGGCAATCGCTCAGCGTCGATTGGCTGCCCGCGCTGCAACTGCCGGCCAAGGTGTTGCGCCAGGGCCGGGACGGCAGCGTGACGCGGATCGAACTTGCGCAACACGCCACAACGGCGCCCGCAGCCTGGCCGGTGCCCGGTGCGCGGTCAGCCGGCTACCTGCACCTGGACGCGGCCGACTTTGGCGACATGGACTATGAAAAGGTGGTCAGGCAGTCGGAAGCGCTCGACGTTCGCAGCGGCTGGCGCAGCGCGCACGCGCACGACTAAGGCCCTCCGGGCATCACAGCTCCACGATGCCCTTGAAGCCGCCCCAGAACATGCGCCTGGCGTCGAAGGGCGTCGTCTTCGGGTCCATCATCGACGCCAGCCGCGGGTCGCTCATCACCTGGGCGTTGACGCGGTCGCGGTGCTTGCGCGACTTGTAGACGATCCACGAGAACACCACCGTCTCGTCGGCCTTGAGCTTGACGCTTTGCGGGAACGAGGTGAGCTTGCCGGGCTTCACATCGTCGGCCACACATTCGCGGTATTCCAGCGCGCCGTGCTCGATCCAGACCTTGCCGCACTTGCGCGCCATGCGGCGGTAGGCAGCGAGGTTGGCGGTGGGGACAGGGACGACGAATCCATCAACGTAGTGAGCCATCGGGAACCTCCGGGCGGTTGAAGTGGGGCGGCGATCGGCGCGCCGTCAGGCCTTGCTGGGATCGATCAGGAACTTCGCGCCGGTGGCGCGCGGGCCATAGGCGGCAATGGCTTCGAGTTGCAGCGCCTCGGCAAGCGAGAATGCGCCGGCGTAGTGGCTCGCGAACGTGGTCTTCAGTTCTGCCGCCACCCGTCGCTTGAGCGCCAGCGTGCCGGCAGGGCCGATCTTCTGCAGGAACGGGAACAGCAGCCAGCCGCCCATGCCCCAGGTCATGCCGAAGTTGCGCACGAACTCGGTCGGCCCGGTGTCGAGGCCGCCGTAGAGGTAAACCTGCTTGTGCGTGGCCGAGCCGTAGCGGCTGTACTCCTTGGCCGTGCGGTTGATGGCCGCCTCCATGCACGACAGGATTTGCCCGCCGAGCTTGCCGCCGCCGGTGGCGTCGAACGCGAGCGTGGCGCCGGTGGCAACGAGGGCCTGCGTCAGGTCTTCCATGAACGTGGGCGCGGTGGCGTTGCACACGTGCACGGCGCCGAGCGCGCGCAGCAACTGCTCCTGCTCGGGCTTGCGCACGATGTTGACAAGGCCGATGCCGTCGGCGAGGCAAATCCGGTTCAGCATCTGGCCGAGGTTCGACGCCGCCGCGGTGTGCACCAGCGCGCTGTGGCCTTCGCGCCGCATGGTCTCGACCATGCCGAGTGCGGTGAGCGGGTTGACGAAGCACGACGCGCCTTC
>JANOVJ010000330.1:0-2337 GCA_031417295.1 bacterium
CGCGCGGCGCGCCCGTATGGATCGTGCACTGCCACATCTGACGGGCAAACATGGAGAACGAAAGGCCAACAGCAGGACGAGGGACGGTGCTCAAAAGATAGGTCTGACCGACGGACAGGTCGTTGGCGACCCGCCCCCAAGGCGTCGATCCGATGAAGCACTTCTGGTGCAGGCGGTTCGTTCCGCCTGACTTGCGTTTCCCGGGGTCGAGGTGAGGCGATAACGCTCTGGAGCCGTTCAGGCGATCGTGCTGAGCAGTGCCGCCTGCAACACGAAGCGTCGCTTGTCGAGTGCCGATGCGCCGCCGCCGAGCAGCAGGGCGAGCTTGGCGGTCGGGTGGTTCCGCGAGGCGATGCCGTCGTAGACCGGCACGCCCGCGTCGACCCCCACCTGATGCACCAGAGCAGGCGCCATGCCCTGGCACTCCACCGCGTCGTAGAGCCGGCCGAGCATGCGAGCCGTATGCTGCACCTCCTGCGGCGTGCTCAGCTCGGTCAGGCTCGGTCGGATGTGTGCGACATGCGCGCCCAGCTCTGTGGCGGCGAGGCGGAACAGTGCTGCATCGTCATCGCTGGCGTTGTCGATCTCGCACAGCAAGCCGAACTTCCGGCCCCGCAACAACGCCCGAAGCTCGCCCGCTTCGGCCGCCCGCTGAAGCGCGCGGGCGTGGTCCAGAACGAACGTTACGTCGTGCGGCGCGATGGGGTCGAAGGCCAGGACGCCAGGGTGGCTCAGGGTGGGGTGCATGTGCGGTCTCGCGCGGCACGCATCGGTGCCTTCGCGGTGAAGGAAGTCTAGGGATCCGGCTCGCGTCGGCCTTGACGAGCATCAAGCCGATCGCTCGCGCCTAGACGCAAGGTTCGGCAGTCGCACCAAAGGAGATGTCCGCGTTCAAACATCCGCTGCTCCCGACCGACCGGTCCGAGGCCTCTCAAGCCGCACTCCTCAAGGGCCTTCGTCACCGACCGTTCACGCAACGTCACCAAGCGACACGCGCCGTTGTCACGGCGTTGCCCGTCGCTATCCAGCATTGACTCGTGTGGAAGCGCCACAAACCCCCCAGGAGTCCAACATGCTGAACATCGCCATCCCAACCGCCGCATCGAGATTCAGCAGCGCCCCGGCAGCCCGCGCCACCGCCGTTTTCAAGACCGATGCCGACAGCTCCCGGCAGATTGCCGAGACGCTCTCGCTGCTGAACGCCTCGCTCGCGCCACAGCGGCGCGTGGTGCATACCGGCGACGTGATCTACCAGGGCGGTGAGCGCTTCGGAACCCTGTACATCCTGAATTCCGGCTTCTTCAAGATCGTCAACCAGTCGGCCGATGGGCGCGAGCAGGTCGTCGGCCTCAAGTTCCGCGGCGACTGGCTTGGCTTCGATGGTATCGCCCGCGGCCGGTACTCCTGCGACGCGATCGCGATGGACACCGGCGAAGTCTGGGCTGTCTCGTACAACACGCTGATGGCCGCCTGCGCCGGGCAACCCGCGTTGCTGACGGTGTTGCACGAAGCGATGAGTCGTGAGATCGCCCACGACCGTGACTCGTTGATGTCGATCTGCACCCTGCCCGCCGATGCCCGCGTGGCCGATTTCCTGCGCTATTGGGCCGAGTCGCTCGCTCGTCGCGGCTTGCGCACCGACCAGTTCACGCTGCGCATGACGCGCGCCGAGATCGGCAACTACCTGGGCATGACGCTGGAAACCGTGAGCCGGGCGCTGTCGAAGCTGGCGCGCGACAAGGTCATCGCCTTTACCGAGAAGGGTCGCCGCGACGTGAACATCCCGGACGTGACGGCACTGTCGGCGTTCGTGCAGCGCTGTCTGGCACCCGCGCCCACGCTCCAGTAAGGCCAGTCGCTCCGCCAGGGGCTACCGCGCTGAGGTGACCCGGGCGATGGCCCGAGCGAGTTCATCGCGGGAGTAGGGCTTGCGCAGCAGTTCCCAGTTCGGCGGCGAGTCACGGTCCGCGTCGAGCAGTTCCGAGGAGAAGCCCGACATCAACAGCACGGCCAGCTTCGGAAAGCGGCTCTGCGCAAGCGCCGCGAGTTGGGTCCCGCGCATGCCGGCGCCGAGCGCGATGTCGGTGAGCAGCAAATCGAAGGTCGCGTTCGGCCCGAGGGCGAGCAAGGCTTGCTCGCCGTTCGAGGCCACCGTCACGTTGCAGCGCAGCGTTTCGAGAAAGGTTCGCACGACCGCGCGCACTTCCGACTCGTCTTCGACCAGCAGCACGTTCAGCCCCTTCGGCACGACCTTGCTTGCGCTGGCAGCGTCGTGGTTCGGCGGCGCGGTGGTTTGGGATTGCGGAATGTACAGCGTCAGCGTCGTGCCCAGCCCGG
>JANOVJ010000331.1:0-7629 GCA_031417295.1 bacterium
GGCGCGGCGGCCTCGCCGATGCTGACCGGCGGTTGCGGCCGGCCCATCAGCGGGCTCAGCGTGCCGCGCTGGGCGTCGAAGGCGAACAGCGACTTGGCCATCTGCGGCTGGACGCTGAACATGTCGATCAGGAAGCCGAGCGCGCCGACGTTGCCGGCCAGCCGGTCGAAGGTGCCGGTTTGCGTGGCGCGCACTGGATCGACCTCGGTCGTGAGCAGCGCATCGATGTCGTCGCGCATTCGCAGCGCGGCTTGCGAGGCCTGGTCGAGCCCGAGCACCGAGAGCACGCCGCGCATCGCCGAGAGCTGGCCCGGCACCGGCGTCAGCACCTGCGGGTCGGCGGGATGGCGGAAGTACTGGTCGATCAGCTTTTCAGATTCCGACAACGCCGCGCGCAACTCGTGGACCACGCTGCCCAGCGTCTGGCGATCGGAGACGCGGCGGTAGAGCTCCTCCATCCAGCCTTCGAGCGGCTCCGGCGGCTGGCCGCCGCGGACTGCGGCCACGCGCTCGGCCAGGCGCTTGACACGCTCGCGCTGCTGCGGGTCGTCGAAATCGGCGTCTTCGAGCGACGCATCGAGGTAGAGCAGGCTCGTCGCAACCTCCATCGCCAGCGCCGGCGGCGGCGCGGCGGCCACGTGCTGGGTCTGCGTGATGGTGGTTTGCAATTCGTCGGCGAGCAGGGTGCCGCCGGGATAGAGGCGGCGCAGCGAATCGCCGACCAGCGAGAACTGTTCGCTCAGGCCCGCGAGGCGATGAACCTCGCCGCCGGCCACCGCACCCCAAGCGTCCTTGGCCCCGGTGACGCGCTTGCGCGCCTGCGCGACCACCGCCGGATCGAAACGCCCGAGCACGCTGGTGTTGTAGTCGGCCGGCGTGTGGCGGGCCAGGTTGTAGGCCTGGCGCACGGCCGCCAGCCGCGGTGCGCGGCGGCCCGAACCGGGCGAATCGGCCTGGGCGCAGAAGAACAGCAGCTCATGCGCCAGGCGTTCGGAGACGTCGTTGCGCCCGCCTTCGAGCAGGCGGAACTGCGGCAGCAGGCGCGACGCGACGCGCTTGCTGAACACATCGAGCGGCAGCAGGCTCTGGGCCTGGGCCTCGAACATTGCCGCCGCCAGCTTCCACAGCGTCGCCGCGTGGGCCTGCTCTGCGCCAGCACCCAGCCCGGCGCAGAGCTGGCTGATGCGGTCGAAGGCGGCGCTTTGCTTGTTGCCGCCCACACTGCGCATCAACGCCAGCAGCTCGCGTTCCAGCGCACGCTGGGCGCGGCCATCGGCAGCGAGCGGCGGCGCGGCAGCGTCGGCGGGCAATTCGAGCCAGCGCCAGTCGCTGCTCCAGAGGTCGGACGGGTGCACGCGCTCGACGCCCGCCAGCTCCTGCACCGCGCGGTACTGCGGGAACATCGACAGCGCGGAGACCGGCTTGCCGGCGAGCAGCCGGCCGAGGTAGTCGAGCAGCGCGAACGAGGCGCGCTCGATCGCGTCGACGATCTCTTCGTTGATCCGCTGCGGCTTGGCAACAAAACGCTGCACCACCGTCTCGCTCGCGCGCAGCACCTGCGCCGCGGCCGGCAGGCCCACCAATTCGAGCGCACCAACGCCCTGGTGGAGCTGCTGGCGGGCGCCACGCAGCACGGCCGGATCGACCGCATCGACATCGGAGTCGAACACGGTCTGGTATTCCTTGACGAAGCGGCGCAGCGCCTTGTGCGCCGATTCGAGCGAACGCCGCAGTTCGTCCTGCACCCAGGCCAGGGCGCTGAGATCGATTTCGCTGTCTTTGTGCTGGCTGTCCGCGCGCTGGCTGTCCATCGGAACCTTCGGAGTCGGGTTGCGGTTTTTTTTCGGCTTTGGTCAGACGATCTTGAACCGCGCCACCGACTGCTTCAGTTCTTCGGCCGTCTTCGACAGCTCACGCACCATCTGCGCCGTCGAGCGCGTGCCCTCGCCGGTCTGCTCGGTCACGGCGAAGATGTGCTGGATGTTGGCCGCCACCACGTTGGCCGATTGGGCCTCGCTCGACGCCTGGGTGGAAATCTGCCCGATCAGCTCGGCCAGTTGGCGCGACACGCGGTCGATCTCGCCGAGCGCCGTGCCGGCCGCGTCGGACAGCTTCGCGCCTGCCACCACACCTTGCGTGCTGCGCTCCATCGCGCCGACGGCATCCTGCGTGTCGGTCTGAATGGTTTTCACCAGCGCCGCGATCTGTCGCGTCGCGTCGCCGGAGCGTTCGGCCAGGCGCTGCACTTCCTCGGCCACGACCGAGAAGCCTCGGCCCGCCTCGCCGGCCGACGCAGCCTGGATCGCGGCGTTCAGGGCCAGCACGTTGGTCTGCTCGGTGATGTCCGAGATCAGCTCGGTGATCTCGCCGATCTCCTGCGACGACTCGCCCAGGCGCTTGATGCGTTTGGAAGTTTCCTGGATGTGGTCGCGGATCGCGTTCATGCCGCCGATCGTGTTCTGCACCGCCTGCAGGCCCGACTCGGCCGCGGTGAGCGACTGGCGCGCCACCTGCGCCGTCTGCTGCGCCTGCGCCGACACGTCGTTGATCCGCCCGGCCATCTGCAGCACCGACTCGCCGGTGTCGCGGATCTCGCGCAGTTGCTCGCTCGACGCGGCCAGCAGCTCGGTCGAGGTGGCTTCGACGCGCTCGGTTGTGTCGGTCACCCGGCCCACTGTGCCCTGCACCTGCGAGACCAGCGTGCGCAGTTCTTCCACGGTGTAGTTGACCGAGTCGGCAATCGCGCCGGTGATGTCTTCGGTCACCGTGGCCTGCTGCGTCAGGTCGCCTTCGGCCACCGTTTGCAACTCGTTCATCAGCCGCAAAATCGCCGCCTGGTTGGCGTCGTTGACGCGCTTGGCCTCTTGCTCCAGGCGTTCGGCATGCAGCCGCTGGTCTTCGGCCACACCGGCGCGCTGCGCCTGGTCGCGCACGTACAGGCGCAGGAAGCCGACGCCACCGGCCAGCATCACCACTGCCGCGAGCATGAACAGCAGCAGGCTCGAGCCGCCAAAGCCGCCCTCGGCGCCGAGCCGTTGCTGCACCGACTCCAGCCCCTGGCGCAGCGGCTCGCTGTCGGCAACGATCGAGTTCTGCGCTTCGCGCGCGGCCACCAGGCCCGGCAGATTGCCAAGAATCACTGCCGCTTCGCGCCGCGTCTCTTCGTACTGCTTCATCATCGCCGCCAGACGCTCGCGGGTCGCCGCGTCGCGTGGCACCGGCAGCCGCAGTTCGGCGTTGCCTTCGCTCAGGCCCTGGCCGATCTCGCGGAACGAGTTCAAGTCCTTGCCGAGCAGGAACACCGCCTGCGGGCTCACGCCGTCCATGGTCAGGAATTCATTGGCGCTCTTGCCGATGCGCTGGGTCAGCATCACGAGCTGCCCGGCGGCCGAGATCTCGGCCGCCGAGGCGTCCTGCTGCAGCTTGACCAGGACCACCGCCTCGGCCGACTCCAACAGGTCCGACGACTGGCGGTTGAGCGCACGCAAGGCCTGGCCCACTTGCGTCAGCACCTTCTGTTGCGCGAGCACGATATCGGCGTTCTTGCCCGCGCGCTCGACCAGCGGCATCAGCGGATCGAGCGCTTCCTGGGCCGCGAACGGCGCGGCGGCGATCTCGGCGTCGCCGCGCTGCAGGCCGAGCACGGTGCGCGACAGCACCTCGGAACTCTCGCGCACTTCAACGAACGCCTTCGGGCTGCCCACCAGCGCCTGCGAGACCGACTTGGCGAGCCGCTGCGATTGCATCAGCGCCTGGCCGCTGGCGGCGACCTGGGTCGCGTTCTTGCCGGCAGAGTTCAGGGCCGTGAACGTCATCACCAGCAGGCCGGCCACGCCGGCCAGCACCATGCCGCCAAGGATGCGCTGCTGCTCGGCCACCGAACGCCGGCCGATGATCGGCAGGCCGCCGCCGGCCGCGCCCGGCTCGGCCGGTTCGCGCGGGTCGGACATGCCGCCGATGTCGGTCGGCACCGCCTCGGAGATGATCGACGATTCGGGGCCCTCGGTCTGTTGCGCCGTCTGGGCCTCGAAGGCCCGCACGTCGACCCGCGGCGGGTGCAACACTGAAATGCCTTGAGCGGCCGCGATGTGCCGGGCTTCGACATCGTCGAAGGGCGAGCTGTGGCCGGCGGCGATCGCTTCATGGACCAGGTTGTCGCCCTTGCCCCAGCCCTTGATGGTGTTCAGCAGACTCATAGATACCTCGTGCTCTCGCGGTGCGCGCCGGGGGGCGCTCAGCCGACGATTCTCAGAAACGCTTCGTGATGGGCCAGCTCGGACAGGAGCAGTTCCTGCCAGAGCCGACCCGTCGCGTCACGGTAACGCCCGCCCACGAAGGACGGACGCGACGTCTCACTGCCTGGCACGGCGGCCAGTTGCTCGGCGCTGCGCAGGCCGGCCAGGCGGTCGACCCAAAGCGCGCAATTGATCTCCAACGCGGCGTTGAAGGCCACCAGTTGAGCCCGGTCGCGCGTGGCCTCGCCGGCCCGGTCGGCGCTCTTGATGCCCAGAAAGCCCGCCAGGTCGACCACGCCATGCAAGCCGCCGCGCAGGTTGGCCACGCCCAGGAACCAGGGGCTGGCATGGGCGACCGGAACAATCGCGGTCGGCGCAAAGATTTCGCCCGACTCCTGCAACGGGAACAGGAACCCATGGCCACTGCACTCGACCGCCAGCCAGGACACGCTGCGCGCCTGGCTGCGGGCGGTCTTCAGCCGCTCAGCGAGCCGGTTCTGCAGTTCGCGCAGGGCTTCCTTGTTGGCCATCGGTTCGGTCGGTTCAGTCGAACGCCTTGATCTTGGCCACAAGCTCGTCGGCATCGACCGGCTTGACGATGTAGTCGCGCGCGCCCTGGCGCATGCCCCAGACCTTGTCGGTCTCCTGGTTCTTGCTCGTGCACATGATCACCGGCACGCCGGTGAAGCGCACGTCACGGGTGATCGCGCGGGTGAGTTGAAACCCGTTCTGGCCCGGCATCACCACGTCCATCAGGATCAGATCGGGCTTGTCCTCGCCCAGGCGGCGCATCGCGTCTTCGCCGTTCTCGGCCGTGCGCACGGCGTAGCCACGGCGCGTCAGCACGTCCGACAGGTAGTGCAGTTCGGTCTTGGAGTCGTCGACCAACAAAATTTTTTCGATCGGCATGAAGGGGTGTCCTCGTTCGGTGCGTGCGCGCCGTGGTCTTGCTCAGACCCGGCGCATGCCAAGCTTCAGGCGCTGCGCCGGTGCTGCTCCACGGCCAGCAGCAACTGGTCCTTGGTGAACGGCTTGGTCAGGTAGTCCTGCGAGCCGACCATGCGCCCGCGGGCCTTGTCGAACAGCCCGTCCTTGGACGACAGCATGATCACCGGCACGCCAGCAAATTTGGGGTTGCGCTTGATGATGGCGCAGGTCTGGTAGCCATCGAGCCGCGGCATCAGGATGTCGCAGAAGATCAGGTCGGGGTCGTGGTCGTTGACTTTCGACAGCGCGTCGAAGCCGTCCTCGGCCAGCAGCACTTCATAGCCGCCCTGGCGCAGGAAGATCTCGGCGCTGCGCCGAATGGTGTTGCTGTCATCGATGACCAGCACACGCGCGGCCTGGGCGGCGCCAGAGCTTTCGTTGCTCACCGAACATTCTCCTCAACGAGTCGGGAGCACCGGGCGGTGCGCCTCCCGTGGCTGTTATCGGCAGCCCGAAGTCAGATTTGAACCATTTCAAAATCTTCCTTGCGGGCGCCGCACTCCGGGCAGGTCCAGTTCATGGGCACGTCAGCCCAGCGCGTTCCCGGCGCAATGGCGTGCTCGGGGTCGCCCGCGGCTTCGTCGTAGATCCAGCCGCAGATCAGGCACATCCAGGTTCGCAGGTCGGTCACTTTTTTTTGCCGCGTCACTACAATGAGCAAGATTGTAGCGACGCGCATTCCCGAAAAAGCGAACATTTGTAGGCACATACGCAACATTCCTCACTGTTCGCTAGAGGTTTGGAGCGGTCCGATTTGCATTGCCTGCGCAACGCCCCAAGCGCCGCGCAGCGCCCACCCGAAACGCCTTCGATGCCTGCTGCCGACACCCCCACGACCGAACCCGACGCGCCTGCAGAGGCGCTGGAAGACCAGCCCTCGCCGGCCTGCGTGATGACCTTCAACGCCAGCGACCCGACCGGCGCCGGCGGCATTGCCGGCGACGTGGCCACCATTGCCGCGATGGGCGCCCACGCGCTGCCGGTGGTCACCTCGGTCGTGCTGCGCGACACCGCCGAGATCTTCGAGCACAGCGCGCTTGACGCCGACGTGGTGGTCGAGCAGGCGCGCAGCGTGCTCGAAGACGTGACCATCGCGGCCTGGAAGGTCGGCTTCCTCGGCTCGGCCGAAGGCGTGAGCGCGGTCGCCGAGGTGCTGTCGGACTATCCCGACGTGCCGCTCGTCGCCTACATGGCGAACCTGGCCTGGGTCGATGAAGACGAACAACAGTCCTACCTCGATGCCTACCGCGAGCTGGTGCTGCCGCAGACCGAGGTGCTGGTCGGCAACCACCAGACATTGACCGACTTCCTGCTCCCCGACTGGAGCGCCGAGCGCCCGGCTTCGCCGCGCGAGCTCGCCGTGGCGGCGAACCAGCACGGCACCCGCTTCGTGCTGGTGACGAGCGTGCTCGTGCCCAGCAGCGGCGGCGCCGACCAGTACATCGACAACGTGCTCGCCTCGCCGCAGGGCGCGATCACGGGCGAGAAGTTCGAACGCTTCGAGGTCGGTTTCGTCGGCGCCGGTGACACGCTCTCGGCCGCGCTGGCGGCGCTGCTGGCCTCGGGCGCCGACTTGCATGCGGCGGTCGGCGAGTCGCTGACCTTCCTCGACCAGGCCCTCGACGCGGGCTTCCGCCCCGGCATGGGCAACGTGATCCCGGACCGCTTCTTCTGGGCCCTGTCGCCCGACGAGGAGGAAGGCGACGGCGACGCGCCGGCCGCCGACGCCAACACGCCGCCGAAGGGCCCGCACCATGTCCACTGAGAACAGCGCGCGCAGCGCGGCGCTTTTCGCGCGGGCGCAGAAGGTCATTCCGGGCGGCGTCAATTCGCCGGTACGTGCGTTCCGTGCCGTCGGTGGCACGCCGCGCTTCATCACCCGCGCCGAGGGCGCGTACATGTGGGACGCCGACGGCCAGCGCGTGATCGACTACATCGGTTCCTGGGGCCCGATGATCCTCGGCCACGGCCACCCGGCGGTGCTCGAAGCGGTGACGAAGGCGGCGCGCGACGGCTTGTCGTTCGGCGCGCCGACGGAGCGCGAGGTCGAGCTGGCCGAGGAGATATTGAAGCTCGTGCCGAGCATGGAGCAGGTCCGCCTCGTCAGCTCGGGCACCGAAGCGGCGATGAGCGCGATCCGCCTGGCGCGCGGCGCGACCGGCCGCTCCCGGTTCATCAAGTTCGAGGGCTGCTACCACGGCCACGCCGATGCCTTGCTCGTCAAGGCCGGCTCCGGCCTCGCGACCTTCGGCAACCCGACCAGCGCCGGCGTGCCGCCCGAGGTGGTGCAGCACACCACCGTGCTCGAGTACAACAAGATCGGCGAACTCGAAGAAGCCTTCCTGCTCCACGGCCGCGAAATCGCCTGCGTGATGATCGAGCCGATCGCCGGCAACATGAATTTCGT
>JANOVJ010000332.1:0-2246 GCA_031417295.1 bacterium
CTGGCGTGCGCCATGGCGGTGGTGGCGCTGTGGGCGTTCTGGGGCTGAGGCTGGACCTCACTTCGCCGTCGGCTTGGGCTGGCCGTCGTCGACCTTGACGACGAAGCTGCCGTCGAGGATCGCCTTCTGCCGGGCTTGCACCCTGGCTTGCAGTTCGGCCGGCACCTTACCCCCGAACGTGCCCAGCGGCGCCAGCTCGCTGCCCTTGTATTTCATGGTCGAGTAGATGCCGAAGTCGGAGGCTGCGAACTTGCCGTCCTTCACCTGCTTCAACGCCAGGTCGATCGTCGGCTCCATGTTCCACAGCGCCGAGGCGACCACCGTGTCGGGGTATTTGTCTTGCGTGTTGATCACGTTGCCTATCGCGAGCTTGCCTTTCTCCTTGGCCGCGTCGCTGACGCCGAAGCGCTCGGCGTAGAGGATGTCGGCGCCCTTGTCGATCATCGCGAACGCGGCTTCCTTGGCCTTGGGCGGGTCGAACCAGCTGTTGATGAAGGTGACCATGAATTCGGCCTTCGGGTTCACCTCCAGCGCACCGGCCATGAAGGCGTTCATCAGCCGGTTGACCTCGGGAATCGGGAAGCCGCCGACCATGCCGATCTTGTTGCTCTTGGTCATGCCGCCGGCGATCATCCCCGACAGGTAGGCCGGCTCCTGGATGAAGTTGTCGAAGACCGAGAAGTTCGGCTCCTGCGGCTTGCCCGAACTGCCGAGCAGGAAGCTGACCTTCGGGTAGTCCTTGGCCACCTTGCGCGCTGCGGCTTCCACCGCGAAGGCCTCGCCGACGATCAGCTGGTTGCCCTTCTCGGCGTAACCGCGCATCACGCGCTCGTAGTCGGCGTTGGTCACGTTTTCGCTGAACACGTATTCGATCTCGCCACGGGCAACGGCCGCCTTCAGCGCCTTGTCGATGCGGCTGACCCATTGCTGTTCGACCGGCACGGTGTAGATCGCGGCGACCTTCAGTTTGGCTTGCGCCAGCGCCGGGGTGGCGGTGGCGGACAGTGCTGCGGCGGCCAAAGTGCCGAGCAGGGCGTGGCGGCGGGTGAGTGTCATGAAGAAGGCTCCTCGATCGGGGTGGGTGGGCATCGCGGGTGTTTCGTCCAGCGGTCCTGGCGGGCCGGCAGGCGCGAGGCCGATTAAGCAAGACCCGTTCCCCAGCCGTCAATCGGGAGTGGCCTCCCGCCTAGAATTGGTTTCAACACTTGGTTTGAACATTTCGCGACCGCCATGGACCTGTCTTCGCTCTCCGCCCTCTCGCCGCTCGACGGCCGCTACGCCGCCAAGGTGGCTGCGCTGCGCCCGCTGCTGAGCGAGTTCGGCCTGATGCACCGCCGGGTGCAGGTGGAGGTGGAGTGGTTCATCGCCTTGTCCGACGCCGGCCTGGCCGAGTTCAAGCCGCTGACCGACGCCGCGCGCGGCCTGTTGCGCGGCCTGGTGCTGCGCTTTTCCGAGGCCGACGCGCGGGCCATCAAGGACATCGAGGCCACCACCAACCACGACGTGAAGGCGGTCGAATACTGGCTCAAAGGGCGCTTCGACGGCCCGGCCGAACCGCGCGGCGAGCTGAAGGCTGCGGCCGAGTTCATCCACTTCGCCTGCACCAGCGAAGACATCAACAACACCAGCCACGCGCTGATGCTCCAACGCGCGCGGGCCGACGTGCTGCTGCCGGCACTCGACGCCATCATCGCGAGCCAGATCACCCTCGCGCACGCGCTGGCCGAGGTGCCGATGTTGAGCCGTACCCACGGCCAGACCGCGAGCCCGACGACGCTGGGCAAGGAAGTGGCGAACGTGGTCGCGCGGCTGCAGCGCGCGCGCGAAAGCATGGCCGGCGTGAAGCTGCTGGCGAAGATGAACGGCGCGGTCGGCAACTACAACGCGCACCTCGCCGCGTACCCGGAGGTCGATTGGGAAGCCTTCGCGCGCAAGGTCGTCGAGCAGCAGCTCGGCCTGGCCTTCAACCCGTACACGATCCAGATCGAGCCGCACGATGCGATGGCCGAGCTGTTCGATGCGATGACGCGCACCAACACGATCCTGATCGACTGGTCGCGCGACCTCTGGGGCTACATCAGCCACGGCTATTTCACGCAGCGGCTGAAGGCGGGCGAGATCGGTTCGAGCACGATGCCGCACAAGGTGAACCCGATCGACTTCGAGAACGCCGAAGGCAACTTCGGTCTGGCCAACGCGCTGCTGACGCACCTGGCGCAAAAGCTGCCGATCAGCCGCTTCCAGCG
>JANOVJ010000333.1:0-2767 GCA_031417295.1 bacterium
CCCGCAAGGCGCCGGGCGCGGCCTGGGCAGGGCGAATGGGCGCCGCCGAGAAGCACAACGATACAGGCCGCGCGTGTACCCGCGCCCATCGTGCTCTGAATAGTTGCGGCGTGTTTTTACGTAGCGAGCGCAGCGAGAGAAGTGAGTTCGGCCACGGGCCAGCAACGCGAGCATCGCAGGGCACCCTGAGCAAAGCGAAGGGCAAGCCGTCTGAGCCCTGCCCAGGTCGCGCCCGGCGCCTTGCTCGCGCCAACGTCCGCATGACAACGTGGGCGAAGGAGAACAGCGACGCACTCATGCCTCGGCGCTCCGACCCTTGAGCGCGAAGATGCCCTGTGGCCGCTTCTGGATGAAGATGACGATGAACACGAGCACCATGATCTTGGCCAGCACCGCGCCCTGCCAGCCTTCGAGCAGCTTGTTCAGCACGCCCAGGCCGAGGGCGGCGTAGACCGTGCCGGCGAGTTGCCCCACGCCGCCGAGCACCACGACCATGAACGAATCGACGATGTAGCTCTGGCCGAGGTCGGGTCCCACATTGCCCACTTGGCTGAGCGCACAGCCCGCAAGCCCCGCAATGCCCGAGCCGAGCGCGAAGGCATAGGGGTCGATGCGCGCGGTGTTGACGCCCATGCAGGCCGCCATCTTGCGGTTCTGCGTCACGCCGCGCACGAACAGGCCGAGGCGCGTGCGCGCGATCATCAGCGAGACACCGGCGAGCACCAGCCCAGCGAAAACAATGATCGCGATGCGGTTGAACGGCAGCGTCAGGTTGCTCATCACCGCCACGCCACCTGACAGCCAGGCCGGGTTTTCCACCGGCACGTTCTGCGCGCCGAAGATGTTGCGCACGGCCTGCATCAGCATCAGGCTGATGCCCCAGGTGGCAAGCAGCGTTTCGAGCGGCCGCCCGTACAACCAGCGGATCACGCCGCGCTCGAGCATCGCACCGACCAGCGCGGCAGCGAGGAAAGAAGCCGGGATCGCGGCCAGGATGTAGGCGTCGAACGCGCCCGGAAAGTAGGCGCGGAACAGGTTCTGCACCACGTAGGTCGCATACGCGCCGATCATCATCAGCTCGCCGTGCGCCATGTTGATGACGCCCATCAAACCGTAGGTGATGGCCAGACCCAGCGCCACCAGCAACAGGATCGAGCCGAGGCTGATGCCGGTGAAGACCACCCCCAGCCGCTCGCCCCAGACCAGCCGGCCCTCGATAGCATCCAGCGCCACGCCGAGCGCAGCCTTGACTTCGGCGTCGGTCTCGCCCTTCTGGCGGTCGGTCAGCAGCAGCTTCGTGGCCGGCGTTCCAGTGGCGCCGAGCGCCGTTGCGGCCTCCAGGCGTTTGGCCTTGTCAGCGCTGCCCAGCAGCAGCGCGAAGCGCAGGTTGACCAGCGCGGCCTTGATCGCAGGCACCTGCTCGGCGGCGTAGGCCTTCTCGATCACCGGCAGCTGCGACTCACTCGGCTCGCTTGCCAGCGTCTTCACCGCCTCCAGGCGCAACTTGTCGTCGCTCGAAAGCAGGTTCACCAATGCCAGCGCCGCACCGAGTTCGGTGCGCATCTGGTTGTTGTTGATCACGTCCTCGGCCGCCTCGGGGATCGAGACTTCGGCGCCGCTCACGGGGTCGAAGCCCTTGCCGTCCTTGACGACGAACACGGCCTTGTCGGTGGCCTTCACCGCGTCGTCGGCCATCGCCTGGATCAGCGCGACGGTCTTCTCATCCGGCGTTGCCAGCAGCGCATTCAGCGCCGCGATGCGCGAGGCCGTGTCGCCACTTGCCAGGGCCAGCGCCTGTGCCGAGCTGAGTGCCTGCGCCGGTGCGGCAAGCACCAGCGCAGACAGGAGCACACCCAAACGCGCAACGATCCAATGCATCACGTTGCGCTTCTCTCGCTGCTTACTTCTTGGCCATCACTTCAGGCACGTCCTTCTTGCCCTTGTTCTCGGGGATGAACGGGCTCCACGGCTGGGCGCGCACCGGGCCGGGCGTCTTCCAGACCACGTTGAACTGGCCGTCGGCGCGGATCTCGCCGATGAAGACCGACTTCCACAGGTGGTGGTTCTTCTCGTCCATCTTCGAAGTGATGCCGCTCGGCGCCGGGAAGGTCTGGCCGCCCATCGCCGCGATCACCTTGTCGGTGTCGGTGCTGCCCGCCTTCTTCACCGCCTGCACCCACATGTTGAAGCCGATGTAGGTGGCCTCCATCGGGTCGTTCGTCAGCGGCTTGTCCTTGTGGCCGGCCACATTGTTGGCCTTGGCGTAGGTCGACCACTTCTTGATGAACTCGGTGTTGGCCGGCGACTTGATCGACATGAAGTAGTTCCACGCCGCCAGGTGGCCGACGAGCGGCTTGGTGTCCACGCCGCGCAGTTCTTCCTCGCCGACCGAGAAGGCGACAACCGGCACGTCCTTGGCCTTCAGACCAGCGTTGCCGAGCTCCTTGTAGAAGGGCACGTTGGAGTCGCCGTTGATGGTCGAGACCACCGCGGTCTTGCCACCGGCCGAGAACTTCTTGATGTCGGCCACGATGGTCTGGTAGTCGCTGTGGCCGAACGGGGTGTACTTCTCGTCGATGTCCGAGTCCTTCACGCCCTTGCTGTTCAGAAAGGCGCGCAGGATCTTGTTCGTCGTGCGCGGGTAGACGTAGTCGGTACCCAGCAGCACCCAGCGCTTGGCGCCGCCGCCTTCCTTGCTCATCAGGTACTCCACCGCGGGAATGGCCTGCTGGTTCGGCGCCGCGCCGGTGTAGAACACGTTCTTCGA
>JANOVJ010000334.1:0-7623 GCA_031417295.1 bacterium
CGCTTGGCGGCCTGGATCGCGGCGATGCGGGCCACGCCCAGCACGTCGCCCTTCTTCGCGCTGCCGCTCTCGATCAGCGCCAGCGTCGCCGGCAGCATCCGGATCACGCCGCTGGCGCGGGCAACGCGGTGGGTCTCGGCCTTCGCCGCCACATCGACCATGTGGGCCTGGCCGTGAGCGTCGAAGTGCGTCAGCGGGGAGTCGGAGTCAGTCATGGCGGGCGCGGGATGCTTAACAAAGGGGCAATCTTGCGCTGGCATGATAGCCAGCCGCTCCCGGCCGGAACACGCCCTTGATCCCCCGCCCTCGCCCCTCGAAGCGCATCGCCACGCTGCTGTGCGCCGCGCTGCTGTGGACGCCCGGCAGTTGGCCGAGGGCGCTGGCTCAATCGCCGAACGCGCTGCCCTCGCTCGGCGACTCGGTCTCGGAAGACCTCAGCGCCGGGGCCGAGCGCCAGATCGGCGAGCAGATCATGCGCGAGATCCGACGCGACCCCGACTACCTCGACGATCCAGTGCTGCTCGAGTACCTGCAGTCGATCTGGCAGCCGCTGCTCGCCGCAGCGCGGGCCAGCGGCAACATCGGTACCGAAATCGATCTGCGCTACCCGTTCGAGCCCTTCCTCGTGCGCGACCGCAGCGTCAACGCGTTCGCGCTGCCGGGCGGCTTTGTGGGCGTGCACCTCGGGCTGATCGCCATCACCGGGTCGCGCGACGAACTCGCCGCGGTGCTCGCGCACGAGCTGTCGCACGTCACCCAGCGCCACATCGCGCGCAGCATCGCGCCGAGCCGGCAGGCCTCGATCCTCGCCATCGTGACTTCGATCCTGGGCATTCTTGCGGCCAGCCGCAGCGGGACCTCCGGCGCGGCCAACGCAGTGATCGCCGGCGGCCAGGCGGCTGCTATCCAGACCCAGCTCAACTTCTCGCGCGACATGGAGCGCGAGGCCGACCGCGTCGGCTACGGCGTGATGACCGAGGCCGGCTACTCGGCCGCCGGCATGGCGCTGATGTTCGAGAAGCTCGATCGCGCGTCGCACCTCAACGACGCCGGCAACTACCCCTACTTGCGCAGCCACCCGCTGACGTTCGAGCGCATTGGCGAAGCCCGCGCGCGCCTGGGCACCGGCAAGGCGCCGCCGGCCACCGGCAGCCTGCTCGAACACGCCACGATGCAGGCCCGTGCCCGGGTGCTGATGGACCCGCGGATCGAGAACCTGCGCCGCCTCGAAGGGCTGGACGCCCGCGCCGCGCAGACAGCCGGCGCCGACGCCTCGCCACGCGCGCCTGCCGACCCGAGCGTCGAGCAACTGCCCGAAGTGCTGGTGCTGGGCGTTGGCGGCAGCCGTGCCGAGCGCCTGGGCGTGGCCTACGCCGGCGCCTTCGCGGCCACGATGCTGCGCAACTGGGCGCAGGCCGACGCCGCGCTGGCCCTGGCTCAGTCGCTGAGCCAGGGCCAGGGCGCCGGGCCGGCCGACGCGCGCGCGCTGCGCCAGGTCCGGCTGTTGCAGGCGCAGTCGCTGGTCGAGCGCGGCGAGCCGGTGCGCGCAGCGGCGGTGCTGGCGCCGCTCGGCAAGGAAGCCTCGCGTCCGGTGTTGTTGCTGCAGGCCCAGGTCGCGCTCGTGGCAGCGGCGCAGGCTGCGGGCGCCGCGGTGATGGACCCGGCCTCGCCCGCTGCCGCGGCGTTGCGCAGCAGCGCCGATGCTTTGCAAACCTGGGTCGCGACCCAGCCGCAGGACGCCGCGGCGTGGAAGGCGCTGGGCCAGGTCTGGGCCCGGCTCGGCCAGCCGCTGCGGGCGTTGCGCGCCGATGCCGAGTCGCAGCTCGCGCTCGGCGATTTGCAGGGCGCGATCGACCGCCTGCGAGCGGCGCAGCGGCTGGCGCGCATTGGCGGACAGGTCGATTTCATCGAGGCTTCGGTGGTCGATGCACGGCTGCGTAACATCGAAGCCCAGCGCCGCGCGCTGCTGGCGGCTGACGACCGGCGGCGCGGCGGCGAGCCGCCTCCCTGACGTGCTGCCGGTTCAGGGCGGGCTGCGCTTGTCGCGCACGACCGCTCCTTCTCCCCCAGGGCGGGAGAGGGTTGGGGTGAGGGTCTCGCGCCGCAACGCGCGCGGGCTCACCCCATCGGCGCCGGCCCGAAGTCGCGCCGCAAGGCGCGCCAGACCCGCTCCGACGTGAGCGGCATCTGCACCTGCTCGGCGTCACGCCCCAGCCCCGCGTGGTCCAGCGCATCGACGACTGCGTTGACGACGGCCGGAGTCGCGCCGATCGTGCCCAATTCGCCAACGCCCTTGGAGCCAAGCAGGTTGGTCGTGCACGGCACGCTGGTGTCGAACTCGGTGCGAAACGCACGAAAGCCATCGGCGCGCGGCAGCGCGTAGTCGAGCAGGCTGGCGCTCATCGCCTGGCCGCTCTCGGCCGAATACACCATGCGCTCGCACAGCGCCTGGCCGATGCCCTGCACCGCGCCGCCTTCCAACTGGCCACGCACAATCGCCGGGCTGACGACGCGGCCGATGTCGTTCACCGACGCATAGGCCACGATCTCGACCTCACCGGTCGCAGCGTCGATCTCGACCTCGCACACATGGCAGCCGTTCGGCCACGACGGGCCGCCGACGGCCGTGGTCGCGTCGATCACGATCCGCGCTTCGGGCTGTTTCGCGGCCAGGTCGAAGAGGTCGATCCCGAGGTCGGTGCCGGCGACGGTGAAGCGCGCCGCGCGGTACTCCAGATCGGCCGCCGGCACTTCCAACGCTTCGCCCGCAAGTTCGCGCGCATGGGCCACCGTGCGCTCCGACGCCGCCCGCACCGCCGAGCCGCCAATGAACAGCGAGCGCGAGCCGGCGCTGCCGAAGCCCTGGCCGCGGTCGGTGTCGCCCTGCAGGATGCGGATGCGTTCCAGCGGCACGTCGAACACATCGACCGCGAGTTGCGCATAACTCGTCGCGATGCCCTGGCCCATCGCCTGGGTCGCGGTGAAGATGTCGATGAAGCCGTCGGGCGCCACGGTGATGGTGACCTTTTCGTCGAAGGCCATGCCGCTGGTCCATTCGAGAAAGCTCGCCAGCCCGCGCCCGCGCAACCGGCCGCGCTGGCGCGACGCTTCGCGCCGCGCGGCGAAGCCGTTCCAGTCGGCCAGCGCCAGGCCCTGGTCGAGGATCTTCTCGAACTCGCCGCTGTCATACACCTGCGCCATCGGGTTGGTGTACGGCATCTGCTCGGGGCGGACGAGATTGCGCCGGCGCAGCTCGGCCGGGTCGAGTTTCATCTCGCGCGCGGCGGCGTCCATCAGCCGCTCGATGATGTAGATCGCCTCCGGCCGCCCGGCGCCGCGGTAGGCGCCGACCGGCGCGGTGTTCGTCATCACCGCGGTGGCGTGGATGTCGATCGTCTGGATGTCGTAGATGCTGGTCGAGACCCAGGGCCCGACGATCAGCGGGATCATGATCCCGGTCGGCGTGCCGTAGCCGCCGATGTTGGCGATGGCGCGCACGCGCAGCGCGAGCACGCGGCCGTTCGCGTCGAGCGCCAGTTCGCTGCGGCTGACCACATCTCGGCCGTGTGCCGCAGCCAGGAACTCTTCGAGCCGCTGCGCGCACCACTTGACCGGGCGCTTCAACGTCCACGCGGCGTAGGCGACGACGATGTCTTCCGGGTACACGCCACCCTTCATGCCGAAGCCGCCGCCGACATCGCCGACGAGGATGCGCACCTGCTTCGCATCCAGCCCGGGGATCGCGGCGCAGATGCCGCCGAGCACCGAGGTCGGCATTTGGCTGGAGAGGCGCACGACCAGGCGGCCGCTCTCGGCGTCGACCTCGGCCAGCACCGCTCGCGGCTCCAGCGGCGTGGGTGCGAGGCGCTGGTTGTCGATCTGCACCGAGACCGTGTGCGCGGCGCGGGCGAAGGCTGCTGCCGTCGCCTGGGCGTCGCCGTGGCGCGCTTCACAAGAAATGTTGTCGGGGGCCTGCGGGCACAGCGCCGGCGCGCCGGGGGCCATCGCATGCCGCGGATCGACCACCTGGGGCAGCTCTTCATAGTCCACCATCACCGCCTCGGCGCCGTGGGTCGCAGCTTCGCGGCTCACCGCCACCACGGCGGCCACGGCCTCGCCGACGTAGCGCACACTGTCGTGCGCTAGCACGTGGCGCTCGGCAGTGGCGAAAGGGCTGCCGTCGGGGCGGCGGAAGGGCACGGCCGTGGCCATCGGCTTGACGCCGGCGCGCAGCAGATCGGCGCCGGTGAACACCGCGAGCACACCCGGAACCGCCAGCGCGGCGTGGGTATCGACCGCCACGATGCGCGCGTGTGCATGGTGCGTTCGGACGAAGACCAGGTGCGTCTGGCCGGGCCGCGACACGTCGTCGGTGAACTGGCCGCGGCCGGCGACGAGCAGCGGGTCTTCGATCCGGCGAACGGTTTTGCCGCTGCCGAAGCGGCTGGTGTCCACGACCGCATTCATGCCTTGCTCCCGGTGGCAGCCATCGCCTTCGCCGCCTGCTGCACGGCGGCGACGATGTTGACGTAGCCGGTACAGCGGCACAGGTTGCCTTCGAGCGCGTGCGCGATCTCGGCCTCGCTCGGGTCCGGCTGCTCCGACAGCAGGCACACCGCCGTCATCATCATCCCCGGCGTGCAGAAGCCGCATTGCAGGCCGTGACAGGCGATGAAGGCTTCCTGCACCGGGTGCAGCACATCGCCCTCGGCCAGGCCCTCGACGGTGCGCACCGCGCGGCCCTGGGCCTGCAGCGCGAGCATGCTGCAGCTCTTGACGGCCAGCCCATCGACGAGCACGGTGCAGGCGCCGCACTGGCTGGTGTCGCAACCTACGTGCGTGCCGGTCAGCGCGAGCGGGCCGCGCAGCAAGTCGACGAGCAGGGTTTGGGGCTCGACTTCGAGGTCGATCTGGCGGCCGTTGACGGTCAGGCGCAGCGGTGTCGGCATGGCGTTTCTCGCGAAGTGCAGGGGGCATCGTAGCCGCTTGCCGCCGATTGGATGGGTGACCGCATCGGTGACGCAAGCCCGGCCGCTCTGGCCCGCGAGATCTCGGCCTGCCGAAAGTTTTTCCAACCCGGTTGAGCGTTCCTTACTTTTGCCGGCTGGTAAACCTTGGTGCGTCGATTGGAGCCAGCCCATGCTTTCCACCGTCACCGACAAAGGGCAAGTCACGCTGCCGAAGGCGATTCGCGACCGCCTGGGCATCCGCGCCAGGACCCGCATCGACTTCGAGCTCCAGCCCGACAACACCTTGAAAGTGCGCGTGCTCACGCGCGGCGCCGCCGGCCTGTTCGGGCTGATCGCGCGGCCCGGTGAGGCGGTGCGCAGCCTTGACGCGATCGACGCTGGCGTCACCGCCGCTGTGGCCCGCCGAGCCGGCCGTCAGCGCTGAGCGCAACATGATCGCCGTCGACACGAATGTGCTGGTGCGCCTGTTCGTCAACGACGACGCGGCGCAGGCGGCGAAGGCGCGCGCCCTGTTCGACGCCCATGCCGACGAAGACGATTCGCTGTGGATTGCCGACGTGGTACTGACCGAACTGGTCTGGGCGCTCGCCGGCTGCTACAGCCGGCCGCGCAGCGACATCGTCACCGTGCTGCGGGCGCTGGCGGGCAATGCAACGGTCCAACTCGAGTCCGCCGCCAGCATCGGTGACGCCACCGCGCTGTACGAGCGCGGCCCGGCGGATTTTGTGGACTGCTTGCGGGCCGCCAAGGCCCGGGCCCGGGGATGCACGGCGCTGCGCAGCTTCGACAAGAAGATGAAGGGGCTGCCGGGGGTTGCGCTGCTGTAGGCCGGTCGCGGTGCGCGATCGTTCTTCGATGTCACTGCGGGGGAGCGACGCCGACCTGGCGGAACAGATCGGCAAGCGTCTTGCCCGGCTCGTCGCGGAAGCGCTCGGGCAGCACTTCCAGCGCCTCGATCCGATCGACGCGGAAGCTGCGAAAGCCCTGCCGCGCCTCGCACCAGGCAGCGAGCGTCCACACCGCGCCCCAGTAGAAGCTGCCAAGCGGGCGCAGCCGGCGCTCGCTGCGCCCGCCCTTCAGGTCGAGGTAGGTCAGGCGCACGATCTGGCGCGCCTCGGCGGCGAGGCGAAGCTGCTCCAGGCGCTGCCGCGTCGCCTCGTCGATGCCGATCGCGGGCGCATACACCGCCAGGCTTTCAGCGGCGACGCGCGCCGCGGCGGGAAGCACGGCGAGGATCTTCGACAGCGCCGTGCCGGCCTGCGCAGCCAGTGCCGCGTCGAGCCGCGGCTGGGCGATGCGCACCGCAGCGACCAGGGCCTGGGCTTCGCTGCGCGTGAACATCAGCGGCGGCAGGTCGAAGCCGGCCCGCATGCGGTAGCCCACACCGGCCTCACCCTCGATCGGCACGCCCTGGCGTTGCAGGTCGGCGATGTCGCGGTAGACGGTGCGGACCGAGACTTCGAGCCGCTCGCCGATGAAACCCGCCGTTGACAGGCGCCGCCCGCGAACGAGCTGAACGAGCTGGAACAGGCGGTCGGCGCGGCGCATCGCGGCATTGTGCGGGCAGGCCGGCGCGCGGCCTCAGGCCATGGCGTGCAAGCCGACGCGGTTGCCTTCGGTGTCGACCACATGCGCGAAGCAGCCCATGTTGCCCGGCAGTTGCACCTTCGGCGTAGTGATCTGCCCGCCAGCGCTGGCCACGCGGGCGAGCGTAGCGTCGAGCGAGGGGCCCGCATCGAGGTAGATCAGCGTGCCGTGCAGCGACGGCTCGGGCACGCCCGCACCGGCCATCAGGCAACCGCCGACACCGGTCTCGGCGTAGCTGAACACGGCGAGCGTCTTCTCGCCCATCGCCTCGCGCCGCAGTGGCGCGCCGAGCAAGGCGGTGTAGAACGTTTGAGCGCGTTCGATGTCGCGCACCGGAATCTCAAACCAGTCGATCGCGTTGGTGCGGGTGGGGGCGGCGGTGGGGGTTTTGTCGGTCATGTCGTGCTCCATTGGGGGCTGGGTTGAAGGAGCCGTCATCGTGCGCGGGGGCTGCTGACAGCGTAGTGGCAGCAGCCGCAGAGGTTGCCCACGATTGCCCGGGGGCGGCGGCTTCGCCGAGCCTCGACCGACCGCAAGGAGAACACCTGGACGAGCGCCACCTCGCCGCCGCCCTCGTTCCCCGACGCCGCTGCCACCGACCCGGTGCAGCTCGGCTGGATGAAGCAGGGCTTCCCGCCGCAGCAGGAGAAAACCGTGGCCTTTGCCGATGGCAGCGCGTGGGCCTCTCCGCGCACGCGATGGGCCTTCAGCCACATGCGCGAGTTGTTCCCCACCGCCAACCTGTCGCGCGGCGACGGCCCGGTGGCGGTGCTGCCGCGCGCGGCATCCACGGCCAGGCGATCTGGATCGACCCGAAGGCCGAGCTGGTGGTCGCGCGCTACGCCTCGCACCCGCTGGCGGCGAATTCGCCGCATCGGGACCCGACTTCGCTGCCGGCCTATGAGGCGTTGGGGCGGTATTTGGTGACTGCGGGTTGAGGCGCACTGCCTGGAGCAAGCTCAGGCCAAGCCATGGCGCACGCCACGGAACATGACGGCCCGGCCTGGCGGGCCGGGAACCGTGCGGGAGTGGACGGTACCGGAAACCCGTGTCACGATGAAGGCCT
>JANOVJ010000335.1:0-2237 GCA_031417295.1 bacterium
CGCATTCCCAACCCGTTCGCCTGAAGCGCCAAGGAACCCGTCCATGAGCAAGGTCATCTCCGCCGCCGAGGCCGCCGCGCTCATCCGCGATGGCGACGTGGTCAGCATCAGCGCGTCGAGCGGCCTCGGCTGCCCCGACAAGGTGCTCGCGGCCATCGGCGAACGCTTCGAGCGCGAGGCCGCGCCGCGCCACCTGACCGCGCTCAGCCCGATCGCCGCCGGCGACATGTACGGCATCAAGGGCATCGACCACATCGCCCGGCCCGGGCTGCTGGCGCGCATCGTCGCCGGCTCCTACCCGAGCGGCCCGTCGTCGCTGCCGATGCCGGCGATCTGGCGGATGGTGGAGGGCAACCAGGTCGCGGCCTACAACGTGCCGAGCGGCATCCTGTTCGACATGCACCGCGACGCCGCAGCTCGCCGCCCCGGCGTGCTGACGCAGGTCGGCATCGGCACCTTCGTCGATCCGGCGCAGCAGGGTTGCGCGATGAACGCCGCCGCGGCCGCGCACCCGATCGTGCGCAAGGAGCGTTTCGACGGCCGCGACTGGTTGTACTTTCCGGCGATCGTGCCGAACGTCGCGATCATCCGCGCGACCACCGCCGACGAGCGCGGCAACCTGACCTACGAGCACGAGGGCGCGCTGCTCGGCGGGCTCGACCAGGCGCTGGCGGCGCGCAACAACGGCGGCATCGTCATCGCCCAGGTCAAGCGGGTGGTCCGGCAAGGTTTTCTGCGGCCGCACGCGGTGCACGTGCCGTGCAACCTGGTCGATCACATCGTCGTCGATCCGGCGCAGTGGCAAACCACGCAGACCGTCTACGACCCGGCCATCAGCGGCGAAATCGCCCAGCCGCTGGCCACGTTCGAGCACCAGGCCTGGGGCCCGGAGAAGGTGATCGCCCGCCGCGCCGCGATGGCGCTGGCGCACGGCCAGACCGTCAACCTCGGCTTCGGCATCTCGGCCAACGTGCCGCGCATCCTGCACGAAGAGGGCTTGCACGGTGCGGTGACATGGGCGATCGAACAGGGCGCCGTGGGCGGCATGCCGCTGCTCGGCTTTGCCTTCGGTTGCGCCGCCAATGCCGACGCGATCATGGCCTCGCCGAACCAGTTCACCTACTTCCAGGGCGGCGGCTTCGACGTGACGCTGCTGTCCTTCCTGCAGGTCGATGGCGACGGCAGCGTCAACGTTTCCAAGCTCGGCGCCAAGCCCTACCTCACGGCCGGCTGCGGCGGTTTTGTCGACATCACCGCCTTCGCCCGCCGCATTGTCTTCTCCGGTTTCTTCACCGCCGGGGCGACGCTCGAGGTCGGCGACGGGCGCCTCACCATCGTCAAGGAAGGCAAGACGCGCAAGTTCGTGCGCAGCGCCGAGCACGTGACGTTCAGCGGTGTGGTCGGGCGCCAGCGCGGCCAGCGGGTCAGCTACGTCACCGAGCGCTGCGTCATCGAGTTCGAAGGCGACGCGCTGGTGGTGCGCGAAATCGCCCCCGGCATCGATCTCCAGCGCGACGTGCTCGACCAGGCCGAGATGGCGCTGCAAGTGGCTCCCGACCTGCGTCTGATGGATGCCGCGCTGTTCCGCGAGCAGCCGTTCGGGCTCTGCTTGCAACCCGAGGTGGTTCGCCATGGCTGATTCCCTCGTTCGTGTGGATCGGGACGGCGAGATCGCCATCGTCACGCTGGATCGCCCTGCCAAGCTCAATGCCTTGACGCCGAAGATGCTCGACGAACTCGAACACGCCGTCCGCGCCTTCGATGCCGACACCGCGCTGCGCGTGGTCGTGCTCACCGGCAGCGGCAGCAAGGCCTTCTGCGTCGGCGCCGACATCGGCGAGTGGTCGGCATTGCAGCCGCTCGACATGTGGCGGCGCTGGGTCAAGCGCGGCCACCAGGTGTTCGACCAGTGGGCGCAGTTGCGCCAGCCCGTCATCTGCGCGATCAACGGCCACGCCTTTGGCGGCGGGCTCGAGCTCGCCATCACCGGCGACATCCGCATCGCCGCCGAGGGTGCGCTGTTCGCGCTGCCCGAAGCGTCGATTGCCACCTGCCCGGGCTGGTCGGGATCGCAGCGGCTGGTGCCTCTGCTCGGCGCCAGCCACGCCAAGTACCTGGCGCTGAGCGGCGCCCGCATGGCTGCGGCCGATGCCTTGCGCAGCGGGCTGGTGCATGAGGTGGTGGCTGCGGCGCAGCTCGAGCCCCGCGCGCTGGCGCTGGCGCGCGAGATGGCGGCC
>JANOVJ010000336.1:0-2837 GCA_031417295.1 bacterium
TGCTGGCGCCGCGCGGCGTCGGCGGGCGACTCGATGGCGTCGGCCAGCATCCGCGCCGTCACCGCGGGCGGGTACAGAAGCTCGCCATCGACGATGCTCTCGACGACCTGGGTTGCGAGCACGTGACGCTCGTCGCCGACATTGCTGAATCGCTGCGCCACCGCTTGCAGGTCGGCGGGCGCGACCGACAGGCGCAAGCGGGCCTGGGCCAGCAACGCCAGTTGATCCGCCATCAGTTGGTCGAAGAACAACAGCCAGCCCTTGAGCTGCAAGGCCTGCGCACGCCGCAGCGCCGTGGCGCGTTCGCCGAGGCCCTGCGTTCCGACGCCGTACAGGGCCGGGAAGTCAAGCTGGAACGAGGCCCACTCGGCCAGCTGCCGCGCGCGGCCGAGCGGCGGCAGCGGCACCGCCGTGCTGGCGGGCGTCTCGACGCGGATGCGCGCCGCCTCGCGCAAAGCGGCCAGCCGGGTCGCCACGGCAACCGGCATGTCGGCGATGAACCAGCCTTGCACCGGCAGGCCGCGCTTGCTGAAGGTCAGCCGCCCGTGGTTCAGCGACAGCCGCGGCAAGCGCCCCGCGCGCACCGGAATACGCCACGGGTTCGCCAGCGCGACGGCGTCACCCTCGACCTCGGTCGGGTCGGCATCCGCCGCGTTGTCGTCGGCCTCGTCGCTGCGAGCGATCGGGTTCAGCACGATGCTGCGGATCGAGCGCACGCCGGCCACGTCCATCCCGACGCCGACCACGTCCGACAGGCGGAGTTCGGCCGGCAGCGCCGTCGCCCGCAGATTGGCGTCGGCTATGAAGCCGTGTTCGAGCAGCGGCCCGTCGAAGATTTCCGGCAACGTCAGGCCGCGCGCCAGCATCGTCGCCAGGTCGTGGTTCAGCACCGGCGGGGCGAGCGCCTGGCCGATGTCGAACAGCAGTTGCGCAGCGACCTCGGTCACGTCGGCATCGCGTTCGAGATCGACCTCGGCGCAGAGCGCGAAGTACTCGGCGCGCACCGCACGCACTTCGATGAAGTCCTCGCACAGGTTGCGCGACGCCTCCAACGCATCGCGCACCGCGGCCAGCACGGCGTCGCGCTCGATCTGGGTGTTCACCGAGTCCATGAATTCGACCCGTACCTTGACCAGCCCGGCCAGCGGCACCGGCTCGAAGTCCGGGTGCTCGGGCGGCGTGCGGCGCAGTTCGCGCCGCCGCAGGTCGGCGTAGAGCAGCACGTCGGTGACCGGCTCGATCCACGCGTTCTTCACGTCCGGCAGGTCGATCAGCCACTTCCGCCAATCGAGCTCGGTCAGGGCACGGTTGGGCAGCACGGCGCGTGGCGCGTGGAAGCGGGCCGCAGCGTCGGCCGCCGTGTCACCCAGCCCGACCAGCAGGTCTTCGATCGGCAGCGCGTGGCGGTAGGCCAGGTCGGTCAGCGCGTAGCAGGCCAGCTCCAGTATCGTGATGCCGGGGTCGTGGGTGTTGTGGTCGGTCCAGTGCGTGCGCGACAGGTCGCGCACGGCGGCCAGGCCTTCGTCGAACAGCGCGCGCGCGTCGAACGCCGGGTCGGCTTCGCGCGCGGTGGGGATGGGCGGCAGGCGGTCGGCCATGGCGCTAGTCCGTCAACTCCGCGATGCGGTGCGCCGCCGCCGAAACGAGGATCGTGTCCGGCGCGTTGGGCACGATCTCGTCTTCGTCGCGGGTGCTGTCTTCGAGCGTGAGGCGGAAGTCGGTAACGAAATCGACCCACGGCAGCGCCTCGACGAAGTCGAGCAGTTCCGAGCGCACCACGCGCCCGCCAAAGCCGAGCTCGGCGCCCGTGTCGAAGGCCCAGGGCGACAGCGCCTGGCGCAGCGCCAGGTCGGTCTGCGGGCCGTAGAAGTTGATGCCGAACGCGGGCTTCAAACGCAGCTTGAAATCGAGCTGCACCGCCCGGTAGCCGGGGTTGCGCACATGCACCTGGGTCTGCGGGCCGCAGCGCGCGAGCAGGTGGCTGCGGATGCGGTCGAGCGTGTCCAGGTCCACCCGCGGCTGCAGCGGGTTCTGCGTCGGGCGGTTGCGCAGGTCGGGCACCACCACCACCATCAGATGCCCGGCGGCGAGCCACGAGGTTTCGCTCGCGTGAGGGATGCACTTGGCGCGGTACACCGCTGGGAAGGCCTGCAACACGAGCCGTTCGACATCCCAACCGGTGATCGCGCGGTTGCGATGGCGCAGCCGCTCCGATGCGCGGCGGGCCAGCGCCGCGGCGTCTTCCTGCAACGCGCCACCGAACGAGGCGTAGGGCTGGGCGATGCTCTTGATGCCGGCCAGCGGTGCAACCAGCTTCTTGATGCTGCCCGGCGGCAAGGCCAGCGCCAGCCGCTGCGGGTCGTTGTGCTGGTCGGTGAACACCACCTCCAGCGCGTTGGCGTGCACGCCGACGATGTCGCAAGCCGCTTGCGGCGCGGCAGGTGTGGCGGCGCGAAGCCACACCAGGCCGGCGGGCAGGCGCGTGTTCGCGGTCGTCGTTTCGCGCGGCAGCACGAAGCCGAGCAGGCCGCTGGCACGCAGGCAGCGCGTGTCGTCCTGCACCAGTTCGCCCTGGGCCAAAGTGCGCCAAGCGTTGTCGGCCAGCACCGACCATTGCAGCGTCTGTGCCGCGGCCAACGGGTCGGCGGTGCCCTCGGCCACCTGGAACAGCAGGCTGATCGAGTCGCCGGCTTTCGCGCCTTCCAGGCCGACCAGCAACTCCGCCGCGGCAGCGTGGCCGGGCAGCAGGCCGATGCCGCCCTGCGGCGCCCAGGGCCGGCCGGCGCTGAGCCAGGCCTGCTCGCGCGCCAGGCCGAGCGCGTCGATCTGGAAGAATT
>JANOVJ010000337.1:0-9602 GCA_031417295.1 bacterium
GATCACCACGTACTTCAGCTTGAGCGCCGCAATCGTTTTTGCCAGGTTCAGCGGCTCATCGGCATCCAGCGGGTCGGGTCGGCCGTGCCCCACGTCGCAGAACGGGCAGCGCCGGGTGCACTTGTCGCCCATGATCATGAAGGTGGCGGTGCCCTTGCCGAAGCATTCGCCGATGTTCGGGCACGACGCTTCCTCGCACACCGTGTGCAGCTTGTGCTCGCGCAGGATGTTCTTGATTTCGTAGAAGCGCGTGCTCGGCGAGCCGACCTTGACGCGAATCCAGTCGGGCTTTTTCAGCGTCTCTGCCGCCACCACCTTGATCGGGATGCGTGAGGTCTTGGCCTGCGCCTTCTGCTTGACGCTGGCGTCGTAAGGGGCGGGCGTTTCGCGGATTGCGTTGTCGATGCTCATGTCGTTTCCATTGGCGCGGCACGCGCTCCGTCAAGGGCTCAGATAGGCGGCGAGCTTCTGGCCGAGCACGCCGGCCACCTCGTCGCGCGACACCTGAATACCGATTGTAGAAAGGTCCACCGTGCACAGCCCGGCATAGCCGCAGGGATTGATGCCGTCGAAGGGTTGCAGGTCCATCGCCACGTTCAGGGCCACACCGTGGTACGTGCAATGGCGGCTGACCTTGATGCCCAGCGCGGCAATCTTGCCGAGGCCGGAGAACGGGTCGTGCCCCGGCAGCGGCTTGGCCAAAACGGCATGCGCGCCGGGGTCGGCCAGCCAGACGTAGATGCCCGGCGCGCCCGGCACGCGGTGGCCGGTCACGCCGTACTGTTCGAGCGTCTTGATCGTCGCCTGCTCCAGCCGGTAGACGTATTCCTTGACGTAGATGCCCAGCCGCTTCAAGTCGATCAGCGGGTACGCCACCACCTGCCCCGGCCCGTGGTAAGTGACCTGCCCGCCACGGTTCGTCTGCACCACCGGGATGCCGTGCGCCGCCAGGACATGCTCGGCCTTGCCGGCCAGGCCTTGGGTGTAGACGGGCGGGTGCTCGCAGAGCCAGATTTCGTCGGGGGTGTCGGGCGTGCGCCGAGCGGTGTGTTCCTGCATGGCTCGAACCGTGGCCGCACAGTCGACGCAACCCAGCACGCGAACCGCAGGCGGGCTCACCGCGATGCGTGGCTCACAACACCACCTTCACCATCGGATGCGTCGACAGCGTCCGGTACAGCTCGTCAAGCTGCGCGCGGCTGGTGGCGGTGACGGTGAGCGTCACGCCCAGGTACTTGGCGCCGCTGCTCGGGCGCAGTTCCACCGCAGCGGCGTCGAAGGCCGGGTCGAACTGGCGCGCCACGCTGACCATCGCGTGCACGAAACCATCGACATTCAAGCCCATCACCTTGATCGGGAAGGCGCTTGGGTAGACGATCAGCGAGTCGTCGGTTGGGTGGTCGGGCATCGGGCGGGCCGTGTTCACACCATCGCAGGCAGTCGCGCTGCGCGTCGTGTCAGATCGACTGCGCCGCCTTGGCGCGCTGGTAGGCTTGATGCAGCCGTGCATACACCGGGCCGGGCTTGCCGCGCAGCGCGCCGTGGCCCACCGGGTGGCTGTCGAGCTGGGTCACCGGCAGCACTTCCTTGGTCGCCGAGCTGAGCAGCAACTCGTCGGCCGAGAACACCTCGGCCTCGCCGATCGGGCGCAGGTTGAAGGCAATGCCTTCTTCCTCGCACAGCTCGCGCAGCAACTCGTAGCGGATGCCTTCGAGCACATGCTCGCTCTTGGGCGGGCCGAGCAGCGCGCCTTCGTGCACCACCCAGACGTTGCTGGCCGCCGCTTCGGTCAGGAAGCCGTCGCGGAACATGACCGTCTCCACCGCGCCGTGGTCGGCCGAGATCTGCCGCGCCAGCACATTGCCGAGCAGCGAGATGCTCTTGATGTCGCCGCGCTCCCAGCGAAAGTCGCGCGCGCTCACGCACGCCACGCCGTGGTGGCGTTGCTCGGCCGTGGGCGGCTTCATCGCATTGACCATCATGAAGACGGTCGGCGTGATGTCGGCAGGCATCACGTGGTCGCGCAGCGCCACGCCGCGAGTGATCTGGAGGTACACGAGTTGGTCGTCACTGGCCTGCCCGGCGATCAGCGTGCGGCACTTCTGAAGCCACTCAGCGCTGCCGTGCGGGTTGGCGATGCGCAGCTTGGCGAGGTTGCGCGAGAGCCGCGCCATGTGTTCATCGAAGCGGAACACGCGCCGGCCGTACACCGGCACCACTTCATACACGCCGTCGCCGAAGATGAAGCCGCGGTCGAGCACGCTCACCTTGGCCTCGGCGAGCGGGCCGTAGGCACCGTTCAGGTAGCACAGGCTGTCGGGAAGGGTAGGCATCATCGGTCGATTATTGGGCGTCGAACGCGCGGACTCAAGCGATAGCTCGCGGGCAGTGTCATTTGATCCACAGCCGGATCGCGTCCCAGGCCCGGCCCAGGAAGCCGGCGAGTTCCACTTCGTCCAGCACCAGCAGCGGCGCCTCGGCCACGGCGGCGCCGGAAGCGAGGCTGACCTTGAGCGTGCCCACGCGCTGGCCCTTGCCCAGCGGCGCGATCAACGGGTCGGTGCGCTCGACCTTGGTTTGCAGCTTCGCAGCGTCGCCGGAAGGCACCGTCACGAACACCGGGCCCGCCGCGCCGAGGCGGACCTCGCGGACCGTGCCCTTCCACACCGGCGGCGTGACGATGGCCTGCCCGGCCTCGAACAGCCGCACCGCGTCGAACGCGGTGAAGCCCCAGTTCAGCAGCTTCTGGCTCTCGTCCGCACGTGCGTTCATCGAGGTGGTGTTGAGCAGCACGCTCAGCAATCGCCGCTTGCCACCCGCCGCGCCGCTCGGCGCGAGGTTGGGGAACTCGCGCGCGGCCGAGGCGATCAGGCAGTAACCCGCCGCCTCGGTGTAGCCAGTCTTCATGCCGTCGACCGTCGGGTCGCGCAGCAGCAGCACATTGCGGTTGTTCTCGTTCGAGGCCGGCGAGCCCTCGAAGCGGTACTTGCGGATCGAGTACAGCGTGTAGTACTCGGGGAAGTCGCTGATGATGTGGGTGGCAATCACCGCCAGGTCGCGCGCGCTGCTTTTATGGCCCGCCTCGGTCAAGCCGGTGACGTTCTTGAAGGCCGTGTTCTTCAGGCCCCAGGCCTGGGCCTGGCGGTTCATCATTTCCAAGAAGGTCTCGACCGTGCCGCCCACCCCTTCGGCCAGCACCACCGAGGCGTCGTTGCCCGAGTTGACGATCATGCCGCGCAGCAAGTCGGCAACCTTCGGGGTGCTGCGCGGCTCGATGAACATCAGCGAGCCGCCGCCCTTGCGTTCGGACCAGGCGCGCACGGAAACGGGCAGCGTTTGATCGACGCTGAGCTTCTTCTCGCGCAGCGCGGTGAAGACGATGTAGGCCGTCATCAGCTTGGTCAGCGAGGCCGGGTCTGCAGGTGCGTCGGCGTCGCGTTCGGCGAGCACCTGGTTGCTCGTCAGGTCGAGCAGCAGGTAGCTTTTGGCGGCGACCTCCGGTGGTTGCGGTGCCTGCGCCACGGCGGCGCTGGCGAGGGTGACGGAAAGCAGGAGTGCGAGAAGTCGTTTCATGGGGTTCGGTTGAAGGCTGCGGCGGGGTGTCGGCCAGGCCGGACGGCCTGTACCCAGCTCAGTGCCAGGCGCGCAGCACGATGTTCTTGAGCAGCCCGAGCTGCCCGTGAAAGAAATGCCCGCCGCCGGGGACGACGACGACGGGCAGCGATTGCGGGCGGGCCCAGGCCAGCGTGGCCGCGAGCGGCACCACGTCGTCGAGCTCGCCGTGGATGACGAGTGTGTCGTCCGGCACCGCCGGCACTTGCTGCTTCTGCGTCGAGGGGCCGACGAGCACCAGCCGCTCGGGCCGGTCGGCTTCGGGCAGCTTCGCCGCGGCGGCAGCCGCAACGTAGCCGCCGAAGGAAAAGCCGGCCAGCACCCACGGCAGGCCAGGCTCGCGCTGCGCAGCAATCACAGCCAGCGCGTCGTCGACTTCACCGCGGCCTTCGTCCCAGCTGCCTTGCGATTGGCCGACGCCGCGAAAGTTGAACCGCACCGCGCGGTAGCCGAGTTGCAGCAACGCCCGCGCCAGCGTCTGCACGACCTTGTTGTCCAGCGTGCCGCCATGTTGCGGGTGCGGGTGGCAGACCACCGCCACGCCGCGCGGGGCCACTGCGGGCGAATCGACCGCGCACTCCAGCGCGCCAGCCGGGCCGGCCACGCTGAGCTTTTGAGTCTGCAAATTCATCGTTGCGGCAGGCTCAGCGGCCCACCGTCGGCGCCAGCAGCAACCGTTCGACGACCCGGCCGTTCTTCAGGTGCGATTCGACGATCTCGTCGATGTCGTCGTTGTCGAGGTAGGTGTACCAGACCTCTTCCGGGTAGACCACCGCCACCGGCCCGCCGGCACAGCGGTCGAGGCAGCCCGCCTTGTTGACGCGCACGCCGCCCGGCCCCATCAGCCGCTCGGCCTTGACGCGCGACTTGCAGCGCTCGAAGCCGGCCTGCGCACCATGCTGCGTGCAGGCGTTCTCGCCGTTGTCGCGCTGGTTCAGGCAAAAGAAGATGTGGTGCTTGTAGTAGCTCATGCGCGCATTTTACGGACACCGAGGGAATACCATCAGAGGGGCGGCGAGGCGAGTGCGCTGGAAAGGGCACCAAACCAGCAAGGCCCGACACGCGACCCGGTTCCGGACCGGCGTCAGCGGAAACTGCCTGCCCCTTGGCAGTGTCGGCCGTGTCGAGCGGGTCCCGCGGCGTTCTTTGACGACGGGGCGGAGGCGAGCACCCAAGTCCCGTGGTGCGGCAGGCCAAGCGCCAGTCGCCCATGCGATCGGCTCACCACCGCGTATTCAGGGCTCGGCTTGTCCAGTCGTCGATGGCATCGAATGGATGCAACGGTGAAGACTTCGTCGGCACCGGTCGAATGATCGCCGAGCCCGACCACGTCGCTGTTGTCTTGCCGAGCAGCCACCTCGAACAGGAACCTATTTCTTGGGCAGTTCCTCCGAAAGCCCCTTTGACAGGGCCGCCCCGGCGGCGTTGCTCATCTCGACCGGCAACACCGCCCCGTTCTCGAACATGAGTTGCACTCGCACCTTGCCCGTGGTCTCCGAAGGTGCCGCCCCTGCAGCGAGGCAAAGAAGCGCGGGCGCCGCGGCGCCAGGCGGTTGTTCGGTCTTGTCCAGCAAGGCGATGGCGACTGCGGGAGCTAGCTCGGTGGCAATGGCGATGTTGGTCGCCGACTTGGCGGTCCGCTTGGTGCCGGCCGGTTTCGCTCTGACCGCAGCGGCCTTGGGGGCAGCGTTTTTCGTTCGCTTCGGTTGCGGGGCCGCAGCTCGAGAAGAGGTTGTCAATGTCGTGTCCTCGGGTGGGGGAAACCAATCATAGACGCCGGGCTGAGTGCCCGCTTGCGCCGTCCATGCGTCGTCACTCCTCCCTCGCCCCCACGCTTCGAAGCAGGTAGACCAGCAAGACATACGGCCACAGCCAGCCAACCCATTGCGCCACGCCGTGAAAGCGGATGAAGCGGCCCTGTTCCCAGGCCTGCAGGCTGTCGGCGAAGTACGGGTCGGTCGGCGCCTGCGACGACAGCACCAGCAAGGCGGTGACGGCCATCAGCCCCAGGGCGGCGGCGGTACGCTGCGCCACGCCGGCCAGCAGCGCGCCCAGCAGAACGGCCGCGCCGACAGCCGGCCACGTGGTGGGCGTGACCCAGCCCAGCGCATGCTCTGGGCCGAAACTGAGCGCGGTCGACAAGGTCGTGCTCGCCAGCCCCGCCGCAGCCACCCCGGCCAGCAGCGGCAGCCGGCGCCAACCCTGGGGCGCGGCCGTGAATGCGAGCAGGCACGGCGCGAGCAGGCCGAACGCCGTCACGGCCGCCTCGGCCAGCGGCGACAGCGGCGTGTCGGGCGCTTCGGCGAGCGCCAGCGCGGCCGCCCATTGCGCCGCCCAGGGCACGCCCTCGGCCCAGACGCCAAGTTCGGCCACCGTGTCCAGGACCTGCGGCCAGACCTGCCCGAGGCCGAGTGGCACCGGGGTTGGGAACAACAGCCCGAGCGGCCACAGCAGCAGCAGGGTGAGCGCGCCGCCACTGCCGGGCGTAAACCAACGCGCGCGAACGGCCTGCCAGCGCAGCGTGACGCCCAGCGCGTCGGCCAGCGCCGCCAGCGTCGCACCCAGGGCGGCGCCGGCGGTGTTGAGTGCCCAGTCGAGCGCCGAGGGCACGCGGGCAGGGAGATAGTTTTGCGCCAGTTCCAGTGCCAGCGAAAGCATCGAGGGCAGCAGCACCGCCGCCATGCCGGCCCGCCACCAGCCCCGACCGCTGCGCGCCACCCCCGCGTAGATGAGCGCGCCCAGCGGCAAGTAGCCAAGCAGGTTGGCCGCCACGTCGAAGCCGACCCACCAGCGTGGCCACGGCAGGCTCAGGAATGCCAGCGACCACAGGCCCTGCGGGTGGTGCCAGCCGGTCAGCGGGTACAGGCTGGCGTAGGCCACCAGCGCGCCGTAGGCCGCCGCCAGCGGCACCGACGAACTGGAGTGCCGGGCCACTTCAGCCCGCCGCCGGGCCGCCCCAAGGCGGGCTGCTCCCCCCTGGGGGGGCGCGAAACGGCAGCGCCGCAAGCTTGGGGGCCGACATCAGAACGGCTTGACGACGACCAGGATCACGACCGCGGTGAACAACAGCACGGCCGATTCATTGAAGAAGCGCAGCCAGCGCTCGCTGCGGCGATTGGTGCGCTGCTCGAAGCCGCGCAGCAGGCGGCCGCAGTAGTGGTGGTAGCCGAACGCGCACAACACCAGCAGCAGCTTCACATGCATCCAGACGTTGCCCGGCCCAAGGCCGATGCCGTAGCCGAGCCAGAGCACCGCGCCGAGCAGCACCGCCGGCACCATCAGGAAGCTGGTGAAGCGCTTCAACTTGCGCGCCATCAACAGCAGCCGCTCGCGCTCGGCATGGCTGTCGGCGGGCACCATCGCGAGGTTGATGAACAGCCGCGGCAGGTAGAACAGGCCAGCGAACCAGCTGGCGACGAAGACGATGTGCAGAGCCTTGATCCAGAGCATGGCCGGATTATCGCCACGCCACCCGAACCCTTGCGGCGCGGGCGCCAGCGCCGGCCATCAGGGCCTTGCGGCTATGATCAAATTCGCCTTTTCGGCCGCTGCGCGCAACGCACCAGCGCCTGCTCACGCGGTGCCCCGACGCCGCTCTGCAGACGCCCCACCCCCGGAGGACAGACGCCCGTGATCACGCCCCCGCCCTACCCCGCCAGCCGCCCGCGCCGCCTGCGCAAGGATGCGTTCAGCCGTGCGCTGGTGCGCGAAAGCCGCCTCCACGCGAGCGACCTGATCCTGCCCGTGTTCGTGCTCGCCGGCCAGGGCCAGGCGCAGGACATTGCATCGATGCCCGGCGTGCAACGGCTGAGCCTGGACCGCCTGCTGCCGGTGGCCGAGGAGTGCGTGGCGCTCGGCATCCCGGTGCTGGCGCTGTTCCCGGTGATCGAGCCGAACCTGAAGACGCCCGACGGCCGCGAGGCGCTGAACCCCGACGGCCTGGTGCCGCGCGTGGTGCGCGAACTGAAGCGCCACTTCCCCGAACTCGGCCTGCTGACCGATGTGGCGCTCGACCCGTTCACCTCGCACGGCCAAGACGGCTTGCTCGACGAGACCGGCTACGTGCTCAACGACGAAACGGTCGCCGTGCTGACGCAGCAGGCGCTGCTGCAAGCCGAATCCGGCGTCGACATCGTGGCCCCGAGCGACATGATGGACGGCAGGATCGGCGCGATCCGCCAGGCGCTCGAATCGCGCAAGCTGATCCACACCCGGATCATGGCGTACAGCGCCAAGTACGCGAGCGCTTTCTACGGCCCCTTCCGCGACGCCGTGGGCTCGGCCGGCAACCTGGGCAAGAGCAACAAGAAGGTCTACCAGATGGACCCGGCCAACAGCGACGAGGCGCTGCGCGAAGTGGCGCTCGACATCGCCGAAGGCGCGGACATGGTGATGGTCAAGCCGGGCATGCCCTACCTCGACATCGTGCGCCGGGTGAAAGACGAATTTCGCGTGCCGACCTTCGCCTACCAGGTGAGCGGCGAGTACGCGATGCTCAAGGCCGCCGCCGCCAACGGCTGGCTAGCCCACGACGCGGCGATGATGGAAGCACTGCTCGCCTTCAAGCGCGCCGGTGCTGATGGTGTGCTCACCTACTTCGCGCGCGACGCGGCCCGCCTGCTGCGCAGCGCCTGACCCCGGACCCACGGCGGCTCGGCGCGATGCGCATCTTTCACGTCACCGCCGAGCAGTTCACCGAACTGCAAGAGCTGCCGCAGGACTTGCCCGCCAGCGGCTACCTGTGGATCGGCAGCGCGCGGCGCGAGTTCGAGGTCAGCACCAACCTGCTGCAAGCCGCCCTGCTGCGCTGGACCGGCAGCGCACTGGTCGACCTGCATGTGGCCGACCTGCTGAACAACCAGTTGCCGTCGCACTTCGACTACACCTCGGTCTACGACATGCTGGTCTTTCGCCGTCTCGCAGCCGGCGCCGGCAGCGGCGCGATGTTCATCGATGACGAACGCGGCACGCTGAGCACGGCCAAGCAGGCGCTCGACGCGATCGACACCAGCCCGGTCGGCTTCGCCATCTTCGACCGCGTGCTGCTGACCGTGCACCCGACCGACTGCGTGGTGCGCGAGTTCTTCGCCACCCGCCTGACGCAGATGGTGCAAGGGCCGGACGCGGGCCCCGAGCGGCGCAGCGAACCGCGCCCGGAAGGTGCGCGCAGCGGCGCCGTGAGGCTACCGACCAGCCCGGCCGATTTGATGCTGCGCATGGTCAACCACATGGTCGACAGCTACCTGGAGTTGCGCCGCCTGTTGACGCGCCAGCTCGGCTACTTGCAGCAGGAATTGTTCAACCCCGGCAGCTCGTTCCGCAACTGGCAGATGCTGCTCGAATCGCGCAACGCCTTGCATCTGCTCGAAGACACCTGCGAAGACCAGCGCAGCGCGATCCAGGAATGGATCGACGGCCTGGCCGAGTGGCCGGCCGACGCCGACCCCGCGGTCCAGCGCGAGCGCGAGCTGCTGCGGGTGCGCTCGCGCGACGTGCAGGAGCACATCGAGCGCGTGCTCGGCCATGTGCGGCGGCTCGAATCGTCGGCCGAGACGGCGGTGCAGATGCACTTTGCGGCGCAGGGCAACAAGACCAACGCCATCATGCGCACGCTGACCGTGCTGACCGCGATCTTCCTGCCGCTGAACCTGGTGACGGGCTTCTTCGGCATGAACTTCGAAGGCCTGCCGCTGATCCACAGCCGGGCCGGCTTCTGGGGGGTGGCGGTGGTGATGCTGCTCCTCGGCGTGGGCCTCTCCGCCTTCTTCTGGCGCAAGCGCTATCTCGGCCGCAGCGGTTGAACCGGCGCCGCCGGCAGCGCCCGAACCGCGCGTTTCCACGACCCCGAAGCAGGGGGGAATCCCCCGCGCACACGGGGGCTTGAAGGGCTGACTTTCGCCGCGGTGCTGGCTACGATGGATTTATCTTCCACCCAGCGAAAGACCGCCCCATGAACGCAATGAATGTCCTGGCCGCCGCACTCTTGGGCG
>JANOVJ010000338.1:0-11477 GCA_031417295.1 bacterium
GATCACCACGTACTTCAGCTTGAGCGCCGCAATCGTTTTTGCCAGGTTCAGCGGCTCATCGGCATCCAGCGGGTCGGGTCGGCCGTGCCCCACGTCGCAGAACGGGCAGCGCCGGGTGCACTTGTCGCCCATGATCATGAAAGTGGCGGTGCCCATGCCAAAACACTCGCCGATGTTGGGGCAGGACGCCTCTTCACACACGGTGTGCGAGGAAGCGTCGTGCCCGAACATCGGCGAATGCTTCGGCAAGGGCACCGCCACCTTCATGATCATGGGCGACAAGTGCACCCGGCGCTGCCCGTTCTGCGACGTGGGCCACGGCCGGCCCGACCCGCTGGACGCGGCCGAGCCGCTGAACCTGGCGAAGACGATCGCCGCGTTGAAGCTCAAGTACGTGGTGATCACGAGCGTGGACCGCGACGACCTGCGCGACGGGGGCGCGGCGCACTTCGTCGAGTGCATCCGCCAGACGCGGGCGTTGTCGCCGGCCACGCGGATCGAAATCCTCACGCCCGACTTTCGCGGCCGCATGGACCGCGCGCTGGACATCCTCAAGGCCGCGCCGCCCGACGTGATGAACCACAACCTGGAGACCACGCCGCGCCTCTACAAGGAAGCACGGCCGGGCTCCGACTACGCCTGGTCGCTGAACCTGCTGAAGCGCTTCAAGGCATTTGCGCCGAACGTGCCGACGAAGAGCGGCGTGATGGTCGGCCTCGGCGAAACCGACGACGAGATCCTGCAGGTGATGCGCGACATGCGTGCGCACGACATCGACATGCTGACCATCGGCCAGTACCTCGCGCCGAGCGGCCACCACCTGCCGGTGCGTCGCTACGTGCACCCCGACACGTTCAAGATGTTCGAGCGCGAGGCGGCGGCGATGGGCTTCACCCATGCCGCCGTGGGCGCGCTGGTGCGGTCGAGCTACCACGCCGACCAGCAGGCGCATCAAGCGGGTGTGGCCGACGCGGTTTGAGGCGCGCGAGCGCTCAGGCGGCGCGGGGCGGCTCAGGCCTCGGCGAGCAGCTTTTCGACCAGCCGGTGCAGCTCGGCGAAGTCGGGCGCGCCGACATAACGCTTGACGATCTGGCCGTGCTTGTCGATCAGCACCGAAGTGGGCGTGCCCTGCACATCGCCGAAGCTGCGGGCAATGGCGCCGGTGTTGTCGATCGCCACGCCAAACGGCAGTTTGCGTGCTTCAGCGAACTGCACGACCAAGGCCGGCGGGTCGTAGTGCATGGCCACCGCCAACGTGTCGTAGCCGGCGGCCTTGTACATGTTGTGGGTGGCCGCGATCTGCGGCATCTCGTGGACGCAGGTGGTACAACTCGTGGCCCAGAAGTTCACCAGCACCACCTTGCCGCGGAACTGTTCGGTGCTGGCTTTCGTGCCGTCGAGCAGCGTGTAGGCCACGACGGGGGCAGCGCTGGGGGCAGCGTTGGGGGATCGGCCCAGCGTCAGGTAGGCGGCGCCCGCGATCACGAGGGCGATGGCGACGGCGGCGAGGGTCGGAACAAATTTCATTCGGAGGTGTTCATGAAGCGACGCAAGTTTATGTCGGTGGCGGTGCTGGGCGGCCCGGTGTGGTTTTCAAGCGCGCAGGCGGCCGGCTTCAGCGAAGCCGATGCCGCGTCGGGCGTGCGCATTGCGTTGGAGCGCGGGGTCGAGTTCGCGGTGGCGCTGCTCGGCAAGAGCGGCGGCTTCCTCGACAACCCGAAGGTTCGCATCCCTCTGCCGGGCTACTTGAACCAGGCGGCGCAGGGGCTCAAGCTGATCGGCCAGCAAAAGCGCGTCGATGAACTGGTGTTGGCGATGAACCGCGCTGCCGAGGCCGCGGTGCCCGAGGGCAAGACGATCCTGCTCAACGCCGTCAAGGCCATGAGTGTGGAAGACGCCAAACGCATCATCACCGGCGGCGACACCTCGGTGACCGATTTTTTCGCTGCCAAGACGCGCCAGCCGCTCGCGGTGAAGTTCCTGCCCATCGTCAGCCACGAGACCGAAAAGGTCGGGCTGGCGGAGAAGTACAACGCCGTGGCCGGCAAGGCCGCCGGGATGGGCCTGGTGAAAACGCAGGATGCAAACGTCGAGCAGTACGTGACCGCCAAGACGCTTGACGGCCTGTACCTGGTGATCGGCGAAGAGGAGCGCAAGATCCGCAAAGACCCGGTCGGCACCGGCAGCGCGCTGCTGGCCAAGGTGTTCGGGCGCTGAAAACCAGCGTCGATGTGTAAGGTCGGGTGTTGCCGAAGCGACTGCCGGGCATCCAGCCGGCGCTTCAGCGCGTACCCACTCCGATGAGCTCCAACCCTCCGTACGCGGGCAGTGCCCGCAGCGACGCCTCGGTGGCCGTGCCGGGGCTGGCCCTTGGGCCTGTGGTCACGGGCAGTGTGGCCGGTGCGCGGGTGGCGCCGGCCCGCGTGCTGCTGCTGTTCGGCAGCGACTGGGACGAGCGGCTGCTGCCGCGCTACGAGCAAGGCGGGCGCTACTGTTTTCACGAGCACGGCTTCGACCTCTTCAGCTTTCCGAGCAACGCCCGGTTGATGTGGTTCGACCTGTGGCGTTTCGTCGACCGCATGTGCCGGCGCTACCGCGGCCGCATCGACGCGGTGTACAGCTCGAACGAACAATTCGGCGCGCTGGCGGCGGCACTGGTGGCGCAGCGCCTGGGGCTGCCGGGCGCCGACCCGCAAGCGCTGCTGCGGGCGCAGCACAAGTACGAGGCCCGGCGGCGGCTGCGCGAAGTGGCGCCAGAGCTGTGCCCGGCGTTCGAGCTGATCCCCTACACGCTCTCGCCCGAGCAAGCCCGGGCTTTGCGTTACCCGATGTTCGTCAAGCCGGTAAAGGCCACCTTCTCGGTGCTGGCGCGGCGCTGCGACACGGCCGAAGAGCTGATCGCGCACCTGCGCTTCCAGCCCTGGGAGAAGCACATCATCCAGCGCCTGATCGAGCCGCACAACCAGGCGCTGCGGCGCTTTCCGCAGTTCGAGGTCGATTCGCGAAAGCTGGTGGTCGAAGCCGTGCTCGAGGGCCGGCAGATCAACGTCGATGGCTATGTGCACGACGGCCAGGTTCGGCTGCTCGGCATCAGCGACGAGGTGATGTACCCGGGCAGCATCTCGTTCCTGCGCTTTGCCTTCCCGGGCCAGGCCGACGCCGGGCTGCGCGCCCGCGTCGAGCAGGCGAGCGAACAGGTCGTGCGCGGTTTTGGCCTGATGCATGGCTTCTTCAACCTTGAGTTCTTCGTGGATGCCGACACCGGCGCGTTGACGCTGATCGAGATCAACCCCAGGCTCGCAGCCCAACTGGCGCAGTTCTACGAATGGGTGCTTGGCATCGACTGCTACGAGCTCGGCTTCGCGATGGCGCTCGGCCGCGCATTGCCGCCGCCCCACGTGCCGCGTTTCGGCGTTGCGGCGAGCTTTGTCTGGCGCAGCTTCGACGGCACGTCGTGCCCGCGCCTGCCGACCGCTGCCGACCTGACCTGGCTGGCGCGCGAATACCCCGAGGCGCGGCTGGAGCTGTACCCGAAGCGCGGCGGGTCGTTGCGCCGCGACCTGAAGTGGCTCGGCTCGCACCGCTGGGCGCTGCTGAACATGCCCGGCCGCGACGCGGCCGATCTGCGGGCGCGCTACGAGCGCATCTGCGCCCGCTTCGGCTGGCCGGCGCCTTACTGAGCCCGCCTCAACCCGCGCGCGACAGCTCGAACATCAGCGCCGAAGGCAAGGCCTGGGCAATCGCGTCGCGCCCGACCCGGGCCATGCCGGCCAGGCTGGAGCCCGACATCTCGAACACCTGGCTGTCTTCGGCAATCTCGATGAAAACGAACTGCGGCACCTCGGCTGCAATGTCCTGCTTCAGCGCGCTGAACCGGGCGCCGCAAAGAATCGCCTCGACCACGATCGCGTGCGGCAGGCCGTCGCGGCAGAAATCGACGGCCTCTTCGACCGAGCTGACGAAGTCGACGATCAGACCCATGTTGCGCAGCGCGTCGCGCACCTGAACCCGCACCTCGCGCCGCTGTGACAGCACCAGCACGTGGCTGCCGGCAAGCGGCTTGGTGTTGATCGACGGTGCGAAGCCGTCGTCGATCTCGACCGCGCTCACGCCCTCCATCGACTCGTTGACCGTGCGCGGGAACTCGATCGTCAACGCGGTGCCGCCGGCGTCGACCGTGCGGTCCAGCGGCAAGCCCATCGCCCGCGCCGTTTGCTGCAGCAGGCGCCAGTGGATCGAGTCGAGCAGCGACACCTCGCCCGGTGTCGCAGCGCCGTCGTCGAGCTGGTCGACCGGGCGGTGCGCGAAGTGGCAGCTGAGCCGGGCATGGGCCGGCCAGGTCTTGATGTCGATCCGCAGCTCGATCGTCGAGCGCGCACAGTCGAGTGCCCAGTCGAGCGTGGTGTTGAGCAGGCTGAACAGCAGCGGCGCATCGACCAGCACCTCAGCCGGTTTTGAAGCCGGCAGGGTGACCTCGATGCCGCGGGCCTGGGTTTCGCGCGCGCGGTGCGAGAGCACGCCGCCGAGCATCTCGGCCACTGCCACCCGCTCGTGCGACTGACGCACCCGGCCCGATGCGAGGCGCGCGAGCTGCTGGCTTGCCATGCCGACCTGGCGCGCTTTCTCGACTTCTTCGCGCAGCGCGCGCAGGCCGTGGCGGTCGATGCGGCCGCTGGTGGTCAGCGCCACGATGCGTTCGAGCGCAGACGTGAGCGGCCCGGCGATCTCGGCACCGATCTCGGCAATGAGGCCGTGCCAGCGCGCCAGATCGGGCTCGCCGCCGGTAGAGCGCGGAAGTGATGGCGTGCGGGCGTCGATGTCGGACATGTTCATGAAGAGCCTCGTTGGCAGTCGGCGCAGGGTTCGCGCGCGGCGTTTCAGGGCCGCTGCTTGCAATACGACAGGGAGGCCGGGACGGATGCGGCGAGATCAGCGCCCGGCACAGCCTGGAGTCTGCCCGCGCGCGGCGTGATATCGGCACCCACGGGCGATTGCGAAGCCCGGTGTCTGTGACCAATTCACGTGCTGTGGCGGCAGCGACGTGATCGAGCCGGGTCGAGTGGCTCTTTCAGATCACGCGCAGATCGCGCAACGCGCCGATTTCAGCGGCCGAGAGCCCAAGTTCCCCCAGCACCTCGTCGGTGTGCTGGCCCAGCAGCGGCGGCGGCCGGCGGTACTGCACTGGCGTGGCCGAGAACTTCATCGGGCTCGCGACGAGGCGCACGCCGCTGTCGTTCAACGGGTGCGGCAGCGACACGGTCATTTCGCGGGCACGCACCTGCGGGTCGTCGAACACCTCGGCCAGGTTGTTGATCGGCCCGCAGGGCACCTGCACCGCTTCCAGCGCGGCCAGCCAGTCGGCCTGGGTCCGCGTGGCGACGATGGGCGCGAGCAACGGGATCAAGGCGTCGCGGTGGCGCACGCGGCCGGCGTTGGTCGCGAAGCGTGGATCCTGCGCCAGGCCGGGCTGGCCGGCGACGGCGCAGAACTTGGCGAACTGCCGGTCGTTGCCGACCGGCAGGATGTATTGGGCGTCGGCGGCCTCGAACACCTGGTAGGGCACGACGTTCTGGTGCGCGTTGCCGGCGCGTTGCGGGCTGGTGCCCGTGGTCAGGTAGTTGGCGCCCAGGTTGGCAAGCATCGCGACCTGGGTGTCGAGCAGGGCCATGTCGATCGCCTGGCCCTGGCCGGTGGCCTCGGCGTGGCGCAGCGCGGCAAGGACCGCGACGGTGGCGTACATGCCGGTGAACAGGTCGGCCACGGCCACGCCTACTTTTTGCGGGCCACCGCCGGGCCGGTCGTCGCGCTCGCCGGTCACGCTCATCAGGCCGCCCATGGCCTGGATCGCGTAGTCGTAGCCGGCGCGTTCGCGGTAGGGGCCGTTTTGGCCAAAGCCGGTGATCGAGCAGTAGACGAGGCGCGGGTTCAAGGCCAGCAGCGAGGCCGCGTCGAGCCCGTAGCGCGCCATGTCGCCGACCTTGAAGTTCTCGATGAAGACGGCGCTGTCGGCGGCCATCCGGCGAACCAGCGCCTGGCCTTGCGGCTGCGCGATGTCGATCGTGATCGAGCGCTTGTTGCGGTTGGTACCGAGGTAGTAGGCCGCCTCGGTGGTGTCGAGGCCGACGCTGTCCTTCAGGTACGGCGGGCCCCAGGCGCGGGTGTCGTCGCCGCTGTCGGGGCGTTCGACCTTGATGACTTCGGCACCGAGGTCGGCCAGGGTCTGCGAACACCATGGCCCGGCAAGCACGCGCGACAGGTCGAGCACGCGCACGCCGGCCAGGGGTTGCGGGGCGGGCTGGGCGGGTGTGGGCATGTCAACGATTGTGGAGGAGGCCGGATAATCGCAACCATGCGCCGCCTGAAGTTGTTGTGTTTCGCCGCAAGCGTTCTGCTGCTGGCGTGCAGCCCGGCGCTGGACTGGCGCGACGTGCGCCCCGAAGGCAGCGGTTTGACGGCGCAGTTTCCGTGCAAGCCGACCACCCGTACCCGTAGCGCGATGCTTTCTGGCGCGCCCGTGCCGATGACGCTGTTGTCGTGCGAGGCAGGCGGTGTGACCTTCGCGCTCAGCCATGCCGACCTTGGCGATCCGTCGCGGGTGACGGACGCGCTGGTCGAACTGCGCTCGGCGCTGGCCGGCAATCTGCAAGCCGCGCCGTTCCGATCAGCGGCGTTCGAGTTGACGGGCATGACCCCGAACCTGCAGGCGGTTCGCCTCGCGCAGGCCGGCCGCTTGCCGGACGGCACCGCGGTGGAGGAACGGGCGGTGCTGTTCACGCGCGGCGCTGTGGTCTACCAGGCGGTGGTGCTGGGCGTGCGGCTTGACGACGCTGCTGTCGGCATCTTTTTCGAGAGCCTGCGGCTGTTGTGACCTGCCTGCTGCGCCGCCTCAAGGGCGCGTACCGGCGTGCGCCGCACGCCGTCAACCCGTGAGCGCATCGGGCAACACGGTGCCACCGGGAAGCGCGCGCCCGGGCTGCGAACCACCGCGAAGGGAAATCGCGCGCGGCGCGGCGGTGGCGGCGTTTCTTTGCTTTGCCTTTGCCTATTTCCTCTCGGCACTGGTTCGAGCGGTGGTGGCCACGCTTGCGCCAGCGTTCAGTGTCGACCTCGGGCTCGACGCCGCAGACCTCGGCTTGCTGGCGGGCGCTTACTTCCTGGGGTTCGCTTGGGTGCAGTTGCCGCTCGGAAGCGCGCTCGACCGGGCTGGGCCCAAGCGTGTGCTGCTCGCCTTTCTGAGCGTGGCGGTGCTGGGCTGCGGCTTGTTTGCGCTGGCCCGCAGCTTTGCCGGGCTGACCGCCGCGCGGGCGCTGATTGGCATGGGCGTCGGGGCTTGTCTGATGGCGCCCATGACGTTCTATCGGCGCCGTTTCAGTCCGCGCGCGCAGATACGCGCCACATCGTGGATGCTGATGACCGGCTCGTCGGGGATGGTGGCCTCGACCCTGCCAGTGCAGTGGCTGCTGCCGGAGGTAGGTTGGCGCGGCTTGTTCTGGCTGCTCGCGGCGATGTTCGCGCTGGCGATGCTGGGCATCGCCAGCATGGTGCCACGCGATGAACCGGTGCCCCCGCCTGCCGCTGCGGCGGATCAACATCAACCGGCGCGGGCTGGCTACCGGGCGGTGTTCCGGCATCCGACGTTCATTCGCTTCCTGCCGATGGGCTTTTTCCACTATGGCGGCCTGCTGGCATTGCAGTCACTGTGGATCGGGCCGTGGCTTTCTCGCGTTTGCGGATGGACGCCGCAAGAGGCGGCCCAAGGCCTGTTCGCGCTGAACCTGGCGATGTTGCTGGCCTTCCTCGGTTGGGGTGCGGTGGTGCCGCGCCTCTACAGCGCGGGCTGGACGGCGCATCGTTTGATCGCGCGTGGTGTACCGCTGAGCCTGGTCGCACTGGTTGCGGCGGTGGCACTCGGCGAGCACGCGACGGCCTGGGCCTGGACGCTTTTCTGCGTCGGCAGCACCGTGGTCTCCCTCGCGCAGCCGGCGATCGGACAAGCGTTTCCACCTGCATTGGCCGGGCGCGCGTTGTCGGCCTACAACCTGGCAATCTTCAGCGGAGTCTTTGCCTTGCAGTGGGCGATGGGCGGCATGATCGACCTGCTGGCGGCGGCCGGATGGAGCACGGTGTCATCCTTTCGGGGGGCCTTCGCGTTGCTTGCCTTGGGCTGTATCGCGTCCTATCTGTGGTTTCTGTGGTCGGCTGACCACGCGAGCCACCCGCCGCCGCCGGGGGTGGCGGCCTGAACTGCCCATAATCTCACGCCATGCCTGCCATCCTGATCATCGCCCATGCTCCGCTGGCCTCTGCGCTGAAGGCGGTGGCCACGCATGTCTATCCGGACTGCGCGCGCCTCGTCGAGGCGCTCGATGTGCTGCCCGACCTTCCGATCGAGGAGGTTGAGGCTCAGGCCCGCGCGCTGATGGGGCGGGCGCCCGGCGCCGAGACGCTGGTGTTTACCGATGTTTTCGGAGCCACGCCCTGCAACGCGGCGCAGCGCCTGGCCGACACCCCGCTGGTGCGTGTGGTCGCCGGGGTCAACGTCCCGATGCTGTGGCGCTGCCTCTGCTACGCGAACGAGTCGCTCGAGGCGATGGCAGCGCGTGCGGTGAGCGGTGCGATGCAAGGGGTGATGCAGGTGGCCACATCGCGGCCGCAGAACCAGACACTGAAACCCGGCGCCAATGATCAGGACCACCGTCACCATCAGCAATAAGCTGGGCTTGCATGCCCGGGCCTCGGCGAAGCTGACCAAGCTCGCGGGCACGTTTGTCAGTGACGTGTTCATGAGCCGCAATGGCCGCCGCGTCAACGCCAAAAGCATCATGGGGGTCATGATGCTGGCGGCGGGCATCGGTACCGAGGTCGAAATCGAGACCGATGGCGTTGACGAGCAGCACGCGCTGGATGCCTTGATTTCACTTGTGAACGACAAGTTCGGCGAAGGGCAATAGCCAATCTGCGGGCGGGCCGGAGGCGCGGCCGCGCGGTAACGCCAGCAAGACCGAATCCGGGCCGAAACCGTGCTCGTCATGCAGCGGTGCTGCGCACTCCGGTATTCGCCCTTGGGGCGGCCCGGCGGGCTCATCAGCCAACCTGCGTGCTTCGCACGCCGGTCAATTCGCACTTCGGACGGCCGTGCGCGCTCATGCCGGGTCTGGCAGCACGCGCATGCCCAGTCGGCACCCTGCCAGCACCTTGGCCCATCCGGCGAGTGATCCCCATTGCAGTGGCGCTTCGCGCTGCTAGGATGGCCCGATGAGCTTTCAGGTCTTCGGCTTGCCCGTGTCCAGAGGTGTGGCCATCGGCCGTGCGGTGCTGGTGGCGTCGAGCCGCGTCGACGTGGCGCACTACTTCATCGGCGAGACGCAGGTTGAATCTGAAATCGATCGCCTCCGCGCGGCGCGTGATCTTGTCGCGGCGGAACTTGGCACGCTTCAGCGCGAGATGCCGGCCGAAGCGCCGCCGGAACTGTCGGCCCTGCTCGATGTGCATTTGATGTTGCTGCACGACGAGACGCTGACCGGCGCAACCAAGCACTGGATTCGCGACCGCCACTACAACGCCGAATGGGCGCTGTCGGCGCAACTCGAAGTCCTGGCCCGCCAGTTCGATGAAATGGAGGACGAGTACCTGCGAGAGCGCAAGGCCGACCTCGAGCAGGTCGTTGAGCGCTTGCTTCGCGCCATGGCCCGTGGCGTGACCTCGGCCGGCGCGCCCGCGCCTGCAGCCCGCGATTTCGGGGGCGAGGAGCCGCTCATCCTGGTGGCCAACGATATCGCGCCTGCAGACATGCTGCAGTTCAAGCGGAGCGTCTTCACGGGCTTCATCACCGATGTGGGCGGGCGGACTTCGCACACCGCCATCGTCGCGCGCAGCCTGGACATTCCGGCGGTGGTCGGCGCCCGCGAAGCGAGCCGGCTGATACGCCAGGACGACTGGCTGGTGATCGACGGCGACTCCGGCATCGTGATCGTCGAGCCGTCGCCGATCGTGCTTGAAGAGTACCGATTCAAGCAGCGCCAGAGCGAGCTCGAGCGAGTCCGCTTGTCGCGGCTCAGAAACACGCCGGCGGTGACGCTGGATGGCGAGCGTGTCGAGCTGCTCGTGAATATCGAGCAGCCGGCCGATGCGATTGCCGCTCTGGAGGCGGGAGCGGTTGGCGTGGGGTTGTTCCGGAGCGAGTTCATGTTCATGAATCGGTCGGGCGAGCTGCCGGGCGAAGACGAGCAGTTTGAAGCCTACCGCGCGGCAGTCGAGTCGATGAAGGGCCTGCCCGTAACGATCCGCACCGTGGACGTAGGAGCCGACAAGCCTCTGGAGCGCCTGTCGATCAGCGAGCTTCGTCACGAGCACGCCCTGAACCCGGCCATGGGCTTGCGCGCCATCCGCTGGAGCCTGTCAGAGCCGGCCATGTTTCGCCAGCAGCTGCGCGCAGTGCTGCGCGCCAGCGCCTACGGCAAGGTTCGGCTCCTCGTGCCCATGCTCGCGCACCTGAGCGAGATCAAACACACGCTGGATGCGCTGGCGCGGGCGAAGCGGCAACTCGCTGAAGCGAACCGGCCATTCAACGACATCGAGGTCGGCGCCATGATCGAAGTCCCGGCCGCCGCGTTGATCCTGCCCACGTTTCTGCGGCACTTTGACTTCGTGTCCCTGGGCACGAACGACCTGATCCAGTACACCTTGGCAATCGACCGCGCCGACGAAGCAGTCGCGCACCTCTACGACCCTTGGCACCCGGCAGTGCTGCAGTTGATTGCACGAACGATCGCTCAGGCGCGGGCGATGGACAAAGGCGTCAGCGTGTGCGGCGAAATGGCCGGCGACACCGAGTTCACCGACCTGTTGCTGGCCATGGGCCTTCGCAGCTTCTCGATGCACCCGTCGCAAATCGCATCGGTCAAGCAGCGCGTCCTTCGCGCAGACACACGCCGGTTGTCGGGGCAACTCGCGGCTGTGCTGGCCAGCGACGACCCGGCGTCGGCCTGCGCTGCGTCGTTCGGTAGCACTGCGGCGCCGTTGCTTTGACACCCGAGTGCGCGATGCTTGCGGAGGCCCGCAAAACCGTGATACAGTCGAAGGCTGCGCTGAGGAGAAGCAACGGGGAAAGAACAAAACCCGCTGAATCAAATCAGGTAGAAGAGAGACCAAGCGATTGACAGGGCTTTGAAAAAAATGCCAGAATCGTCCTCTCAGCTGAACGCACCAAGTGCAGTAAGCAAATGCCGAAAGGCAACGCTCTTTAAAAACTAACAGCCGATAAGTGTGGGCGTTTGAAGGCGAGTGCCAACGAGTCGAAAGACTCGCAGGTTCTCACAAACCTGCAGACGCTCACGGTAATAGAAGTGGTAAATCACTTCAATTCCGTTGAGTAAAATTTCAAGATCGAACTGAAGAGTTTGATCCTGGCTCAGATTGAACGCTGGCGGCATGCCTTACACATGCAAGTCGAACGGCAGCACGGGAGCAATCCTGGT
>JANOVJ010000339.1:0-9528 GCA_031417295.1 bacterium
CCTCTTCGAGCGGAAACTCCGCATGGATGCGCGCCACCACCTCGGCCGAGGCCATGACCTCGTCCATGCGCCAGCCGTTGGTGGCGCCGACGTCCATGTATTCGATGAAACGCAGCACCACACCGGTGCCGCGAAAATGGCGCGCCATGGCCACGATCTCATGGTCGTTGGTGCCGCGCTTGACGACCATGTTGACCTTGATCGGCCCCAGCCCCACCGCCTGCGCTGCGGCAATGCCCTCCAGCACCTCGGCCACCGGAAAGTCCGCGTCGTTCATGCGCCGGAACGTCGCGTCGTCGAGCGCGTCCAGGCTCACCGTGATGCGCTGCAGGCCGGCGTCTTTCAAGGCCTGGGCTTTCTTGACCAGCACCGAGCCGTTGGTCGTGAGCGTGAGGTCGAGCGGCAGTCCTTCGGGTGTGCGCAGTGCGCTCAGCATGCCGACCAGCAGTTCGAGGTTCTTGCGCAGCAAGGGCTCGCCGCCGGTGAGGCGCAGCTTGCGCACGCCGTGCGCGATGAAGAGTTTCGCGGCGCGCGTGATTTCCTCGAAATTGAGCAGCGAGCTGTGCGGCAGGAAACTGTAGTTCTTGTCGAACACGTCCTTTGGCATGCAGTAACTGCAGCGGAAGTTGCAGCGGTCGGTGACCGAAATGCGCAGGTCGCGCAGCGGGCGGCCGAGGCGGTCAGCGAGCAGCCCATTCGGCGCGGCGGCGAAGGCAGGTATGCGCGGCACCCATGACGCATAGCGGTGGTCGGCCAGCGGGATCACTTTCTCAGCCATGCGGCATTGTCTACCGGTTGTGCCGGCCTTTGCCGAACGGCGCTACTGATAGCAAATGCGGCTCTGGTAGTCGTCGTTGCGCACCACCGCCCAGCGCTCGCTGCCCGCTACCTGGCGCACCCGGTAGCACTCGTTGATGTTGTGCTCGCGGGTCACGCTGCCGTCGGCCCAGAAGAAGTCCATGCTGTAGCGCGCGCCGAAGCTGGCCTGCGGGCCGTCGCTGCCCTGGTACATCAGCTCGTACTTCAGCACCTCGACACGGGCCAGCCGCGCGAAGTCGCTGCGGCGGCGTTCGACGATCTGGTCGTAGCCGCGGCTGTAGGTCGTGCCGCCCTTGAGCCGGCCGGTTTGCACCACGCCGCGGTCGAACTGGCGTTGGTACAGCGCCAGATCCTTCTGGGTCCAGGCCTGGAAGATCAGGTCGATCGGTTCGCGCATCCGCTCGATGCTGGCGCCCACCGCCTCGGGCGCGTCGCTGCGGGTCAGGAAGCCGAGGTCGCGCAGGGTCTGGTTGGTGATGCTGGGCAGCGGTGGGATCTTCGGCGAGCCTTGTGCGGTGGAGAGCAGCAGGAACTCACCGCCGCGGTGCCCGGCCAGGCTGCCGAAGGCCGGCGTGTGCTTCGGGTTCGCGCTCAGCGCCTGCACGTAGCTGGCGAGTTCCGAGAACGTGATCAGGCCGCTGGCGCGCCGGCTGGCCACACCGGGCTCCATGCCCTTCAGCAGGAAGTAGGTGAACCAGCTCAGCCGGGCGGGGCCGTTGTCGAGCACTTCCTGGTCTTCGCCGCCGGCACTCAGGTACTGGCGCACGCGGCGTTCGCTCAAGTCCTTCACCAGTAACGCTTCGCTGTCGAACTGCGGCTTGTCGCCCGCGGCGCGGGTCTGGAACTGGCCCATCAGGCCGGCATAGCAACTGTCGAAGATGAACAACTGATGCCGCGCCTTGTCGAGCGTGCGCGAGTACTCGACGATGTCGCCGGTGGAGATCAGCGAGGCCGGGTCGTTCTTGTCGCGCCCGCCGGGGACCACGAGGTAGGCCACGTCCACGCCCTCGGTGCGCCTGGCCTTGCCGTGGCCGGCGAAGAAGAACACGAAGCGGTCGCGCTCGGTGAGCCTGGCGCCGATGGTGCGCACCGCGTCGGCCACGTTCTTCTTGGTTGCGGCCTGCGCGCCGATGAGGGCCGTCACCTGGTACTGCTGCGCACCGAAGTAGCGGGCCACCGCCGCGGCGTCGGTTTCAGCATTGCTCAGGCGCTGCAGGCCGAGGCTCGCGTAGTCGTCGACGCCGATCACCAGCGCGTAGCTGTTGGCGAACGTTTGCGCGCGCGCGCTGCCGAGGCCGGTGAGCGTCAGGCTGACGCTCACCAGGCCAAAAAACAGGCCACGGCAAACAAGACTCGACAAGGCATTCACGCAAGGCCTTCCAGGGGGCAGGAGGCGGGCCGGGCGCGGCGGCCACCGCAGCGCCGCAGCGCCGCAGGCCCGGCTGCGGCACACTTGCATCTTAGCGGCCAGCTGCGCACCCCCGGGCTTCAATGCACGGCGGCGTCAAGGCACACCTCGCGGCTTCAACCGGCAGCGCGCACGGTCACCCACCCAGGAGAAACGCATGTTCAAAGCCTTGCTGCTCAGCCGCGACGACGCCGGCTTCCGCGCTGCTGTCACCACGCTCGACGAGGCCGCGCTGAAGGCCGCCACCCCCGATGCCGATGTGCTGCTCGCGGTCGAGGCCTCGACCCTGAACTACAAGGACGGCCTGGCCATCACCCACCGCGGCCCGGTGGTGCGCCGCTGGCCGATGGTGCCCGGCATCGACGGCGCCGGTACCGTGCTCGAAAGCCGCCACCCGCGCTGGCAGGCCGGTGACAAGGTGCTGTTGAACGGCTTCGGTGTCGGCGAGGCGCACTGGGGCTGCCTGGCCGAGCGCGCGCACCTGAAGGGCGACTGGCTGGTGCGCTTGCCCGAAGCTTTCACGCCGAAGCAGGCGATGGCCATCGGCACCGCCGGCTACACCGCGATGCTGTGCCTGATGGCATTGCAGCGCCACGGCGTCGCGCCCGGCAGCGGCGATGTGCTGGTGACTGGCGCGACCGGCGGCGTCGGCAGTGTGGCGGTGAGCTTGCTCGCGCGCGCCGGCTTTCGCGTCGTCGCCTCGACTGGCAAGGCGGCCGAAGCCGCCTACCTGCGCGAACTCGGCGCGGCCGAGGTGATCGACCGTGCCGAACTCGCTGCGCCCGGCAAGCCGTTCCAGAAAGAGCGCTGGGCCGGTGTGGTCGACACGCTCGGCAGCCACAGCCTCGCCAACGCTTGTGCGCAGACGCGCTACGGGGGCGCGGTGGCAGCCTGCGGCCTGGCGCAGGGAGCCGACCTGGCGACGACGGTGATGCCGTTCATCCTGCGCGGCGTGGCGCTGCTGGGCATCGACAGCGTGATGGCACCGCTGGCGCTGCGCGAGGAGGCCTGGGCGCGGCTGGCGCGCGAGTTGCCGCTCGCCGCGCTGGCAACCATCACGCAAGAGATCGCGCTCGACGACGCCGTGGCGCATGCGCAGCGCCTGATCGACGCCAAGGTGCGCGGGCGCATTGTGGTGCAGATGGCCTGAGGCGGCCGAACAGCCCTCGCGCAACACTCCCCCGACAGGAAACCCGATGACTTACGCCAGCTTCTACCGCCGTTCGATCGACGACCCCGCCGCCTTCTGGGCTGAACAGGCCGCGCTGATCGACTGGCAGCGGCCGTTCGACCAGGTCTGCGACAACAACAACCCGCCGTTCACGCGCTGGTTCGTTGGCGGCCGCACCAACCTGTGCCACAACGCGATCGACCGCCACCTGGCCACGCGGGGCGAGCAGAACGCACTGATCTTCGTCTCCACCGAAACCGGCGAGGAGCGCGTCTACAGCTTCCGCGAGCTGCACGCCGAAGTGCAGCGCATGGCGGCAGCGCTGCTGGCGCTCGGGGTGAAGCCCGGCGACCGGGTGCTGATCTACCTGCCGATGATCGCCGAAGCCGCGTTCGCGATGCTCGCCTGCGCGCGCATCGGCGCGATCCACTCGGTCGTCTTCGGCGGCTTTGCCAGCGCCAGCCTGGCCAGCCGGATCGACAACGCCGAGCCGATCGTCGTCGTCAGCGCCGATGCGGGCAGCCGCAGCGGCAAGGTGGTGCCGTACAAGGGCCTGCTCGACGAGGCGATCCGCCTGGCCATGCACAAGCCGGCCCGGGTGTTGATGATCGACCGCGGGCTGGCCGCCTTCGAGCCCGTGCCCGGCCGAGACGCAAGCTACACCGCGCTGCGCGAGAAGTTCCTCAACACGCCGGTGCCCTGCGCCTGGGTCGAGGCGACCCACCCGAGCTACACGCTCTACACCAGCGGCACCACCGGCCTGCCCAAGGGCGTGCAGCGCGACACCGGTGGCTACGCGGTGGCACTCGCAGCGAGCATGAAGCACATCTTCATGGGCCAGGCCGGCGAGACCTTCTTCGCCACCAGCGACATCGGCTGGGTCGTCGGCCACAGCTACATCGTCTACGGGCCGCTGATCGCCGGCATGGCGACGATCTTCTACGAGGGCCTGCCGACGCGGCCCGACGCCGGCATCTGGTGGCGCCTGGTCGAGAAGTACAAGGTGACGGCGATGTTCAGCGCGCCGACTGCGGTGCGGGTGCTGAAGAAGCAGGACCCGGCGCAACTGAAGCGCTACGACGTGAGTTCGCTGCGCGCGCTGTTTCTGGCCGGCGAGCCGCTCGACGAACCCACGGCGCAGTGGATTGCCGGTGCCATCGGCCGGCCGATCATCGACAACTACTGGCAGACCGAATCGGGCTGGCCGATCCTGACCATCGCCAACGGGGTCGAGAAGCAGGCCAGCAAGTTCGGCAGCCCGGGCCGGCCGATGTACGGCTATGACATCAAGTTGCTCGACGAGCACACCGGCGAGGAACTGCTGGGCGCGAACCGGAAGGGCGTGCTCGCCATTGCCGGCCCGCTGCCGCCGGGCTGCATGCAGACGGTGTGGCGCGACGATGCGCGCTTCGTCAGCACCTACTGGCAGAGCGTGCCGGGCAAGACCGTCTACAACACGTTTGACTGGGCCGTGCGCGACGAGGAGGGTTACTACTTCATCCTCGGCCGCACCGACGACGTGATCAACGTCGCCGGCCACCGCCTGGGCACGCGCGAGATCGAAGAGAGCATCTCCGGCCACCCGAACGTGGCCGAGGTGGCGGTGGTGGGCGTGGCCGATGCGCTCAAGGGCCAGGTCGCGATGGCCTTCGTGATTGCCAAGGACACGGCTGCGCTGGGCGACGAGGCGGGCCAGCTCCGGCTCGAAGGCGAGATCATGAAGCTCGTCGACACCACGCTCGGCGCGGTGGCGCGGCCAGCGCGGGTGCGCTTTGTCAGCGCGCTGCCGAAGACGCGCTCGGGCAAGCTGCTGCGGCGCGCGATCCAGGCCGTGTGCGAAGGCCGCGACGCGGGCGATCTGACGACGATCGAAGACCCGACGGCGCTGCAGCAGATCAAGGAGTTGTTCGCGCCGGGTTGAGCCCGCCCCCGCATTCCCCCGTCCGGGGGTACTGACCCGCCCGAGGCACCCCCCCCGACCCGCAAGAGGGTGGCTTCTGCGCAAGTTCCCCAACCTCGGAGGGATGGGCTGCGCCGCCGCCGCCATCAACACTGCATCCCAGGCAGATCAACCGGGAGCAGGTGATGGCGAGAATGGTCTACACGGTGACGCAAGCTTCGCCGACGGCGTTGATCGAGATGGTGCTGGTGCCGCTGCAGGCCGGGGCCGAAGGCGACGAGGCCTGGTCGATCGACCGCGAACCGATGGGCTCGGGCTGGCACGACTCGTCGTGGATGCTTCGCCGCGGCCTCGACGTGACCGAGGACTTGCCGACCGAGGCGATACCGCCGGAGTGGCAGTGGCGGTGGTGGGTGGCGGACGGCGCTGGCGCTACCGCGTAGCGAAACCCGGCACCGCAGCGCCGGGACGTCCAACCCGTCAAAGCACGTCGGACGCGAAATCGGCCAGCCGTGAACGCTCGCCACGCGCCAGCGTGACATGCCCGCCATGCGGCCAACCCTTGAAGCGATCGACGGCATACGTGAGCCCCGAACTGCCCTCGGTCAGGTAGGGCGTGTCGATCTGCGCCAGGTTGCCCAGGCAGACGATCTTCGTCCCCGGCCCGGCGCGCGTGATCAGCGTCTTCATCTGCTTCGGCGTCAGGTTCTGCGCCTCGTCGATGATGAGGAACTTGTTCAGGAAGGTGCGGCCGCGCATGAAGGCCATGCTCTTGATCTTGATCTTGCTGCGCACCAGATCGTTGGTCGCGGCGCGGCCCCATTCGCCGGCGCTGCCGTCGCTCTTGGCCAGCACCTCCAGGTTGTCGTCGAGCGCGCCCATCCACGGGCTCATCTTCTCTTCTTCGTTGCCTGGCAGGTAGCCGATGTCTTCGCCCACCGGCACGGTCACGCGGGTGACGATGATCTCGGTGTAGCGGCGGTCGTCCATCACCTGGGAGAGGCCCGAGGCCAGCGTCATCAGCGTCTTGCCGGTGCCCGCAGTGCCGGTGAGGGTGACGAAATCGCAGTCCGGGTCCATCAGCAAGTTGAGCGAGAAGTTCTGCTCGCGGTTGCGCGCCGTCACGCCCCAGACGGCGTTCTTGGCGTGGGTGTATTCCTTCAAGGTTCGCAGCACCGCGGTCTTGCCGGTGATCTCGGTCACCTTCGCGTACAGCGGCGCGGCGCCCGGCGCTTCGAGGAACACGAACTGGTTCACCAGCAGCACCGGCACCATCGGGCCGCTGATGCGGTAGTAGGTGAGGCCGCCCTGGTTCCAGCTTTCCATCGTCTTGCCGTGCCGCTCCCAGAAGTCGGACGGGAGCTGCAGCACGCCGGTGTAGAGCAGGTCGCCGTCTTCGAGTTTCTTGTCGTTGAAGTAGTCCTCGGCTTGAAGGCCCAGCGCGCGCGCCTTGATGCGCATGTTGATGTCTTTCGACACCAGCACCACCTCGCGCGCCGGTTGCTGCTCGCGCAGCGCCTGCACCACGCCGAGGATCTGGTTGTCGGCCTTGCCCTGCGGCAGCCCGGCCGGCAGCGTGACGTTGATCAGATTCGTCTGGAAGAACAGCTTGCCGCCGGCCTCGCGGTGCCCGGTGCGCGCCAGCGACAGGCCTTCGGACATGCCCGAGGAATCGCGCGTCGGCATGCTCGCCGCCAGCGCGTCGAGCTCGCGGCTGACCTGGCGCGCGTTGCGCGAGACTTCGGTCATGCCGCGCTTGTGGCCGTCGAGCTCCTCGAGCGTGATCATCGGCAGGTAGATGTCGTGTTCCTCGAAGCGGAACAGCGAAGTCGGGTCGTGCATCAGCACGTTGGTGTCGAGCACGAACAGCGTCGCCGGGCCGTTGCCGCGCGGCTTGCGGGCGCGGGTCTCGGGTTGTGGCCGGCGCGGCACGGCGGGCGGCTTCGGCGCTGCCGCGATTCCGGGCTTGGCCGCCGCGGCACCGGGCACGGGTGCCGTGTCGTGCAGCGCGATCACCGCCGGTGATTCCGGTTCGACCGCGGTGCGGGTCTTCTGCGGCCGTTTGCCGGGTTGGGGGGCGGCCTGCGAATCGAAGTCGGCGGCGCTGAGGAGGGAGGCTCGTTTGGCTGGCGGCTTGGGCAGTGGCATGGGCGGTGGGTGCGGGCGGCTAGGAAACGAAAAAGCCGCACAGTCGCCTGTGCGGCTCGGGAGGGGTGGGCAGTTCGGAACTGTCGGCCATGCAGACGATTATGCACATCTCGTGCCGCTTGGCGTCACCGGATGTCAGCCCGCTTTCTTGATGGCCTTGACTTCCTTGAGCACTTCTTCGACGTGGCCGGCCACCTTCAGGCCGCGCCACTCGCCCTTGAGCACGCCGCTGCCGTCGATCAGGAAGGTGCTGCGCTCGATGCCCTTGACCTTCTTGCCGTACATGATCTTGTTCTTGACGACGCCGAACATGTGGCAGAGCTTTTCTTCGGTGTCCGCGATCAGCTCGAACGGCAGTTCGAGCGCCTGCTTGAACTTGTCGTGCGAGGCCATGTTGTCGCGCGAAACGCCGAAGACCACCGCACCGGCCTTCACGAACTCTTTGTGGTGGTCGCGGAACTGCATCGCTTCGGTGGTGCAGCCCGGTGTGTTGTCCTTCGGGTAAAAATACAGGATGACGATCTTCCCGGCGTAGGCCTGGGGCGTGAACTTCACGCCGCCGGTTGCGAGCGCTTCAAATTCCGGAAGGGGTTTGTTGAGGGCTGGCGTCATGGAGTATTCTGTTTGGTTGCGCCGGGACAGGCGTAGCCTCAGATTATAAGCGCTGCGCGCTGCCTCCCGGCGGCTCGAACAGCAGCGCCGCAACCACCGACCGGCCTTCCGCCAGCAGCACGTTGTAGGTTCGGCAGGCCGCCGCGGTGTCCATCGTCTCGACACCGATCCGGCGCTCGATCAGCGCGCGCAACAGCGCCGGCCGCACGAAACGGATTTTCGGGCCGCTGCCGAAGATCACCAGCGCCGGGGCGAGATCGGCCAATGACGCGAAATGCGCTTCGGTGAGCGCATCGAACCCGTCGACCGGCCACCGCTGCACTTGCCCGGCCCACGGGACGACGACGCTGCGGCGGTGTTCGATGCCGTTGACCAGCACGCCGCCCGCGCCATGGCGGGAGATGGCGTTCTGCCCTTCGATGCGGTCGGCCTGGAGTTTCATCGGAGCTCGGTTGTGGTGTGGCGGGCGTGACGCGCCGGTGCGGCGCGCCCATACCCCTGTGCGAAAATTCTAAGTCTTGCCGCACAACGCCATTCCAGGAGGCTCTTTGAAACCCATCGTCAAGTCGAGCAAGCTCGCCAACGTGGCCTACGACATCCGCGGGCCGGTGCTCGACAAGGCCCGGCAGATGGAGGAAGAAGGCCACAAGATCATCAAGCTGAACATCGGCAACGTCGCCGCGTTCGGCCTGGAGCCGCCCGACGAGATCGTGCAGGACATGATCCGCAACCTGCCACACACGGCCGGCTACACCGACAGCAAGGGCCTGTTCGCGCCGCGCAAGGCGGTCGTGCACTACACGCAGCAAAAGCATGTCGCCGGCGTGACGATCGACGACGTCTACCTCGGCAACGGCGCCTCCGAGCTGATCGCGATGGGCATGAATGCGCTGCTCAACGACGGCGACGAGGTGTTGATCCCGTCGCCCGATTACCCGCTCTACACCGCGGTCGTCGGCCTCTCGGGCGGCACGCCGGTGCACTACCGCTGCGACGAATCGACTGGCTGGATGCCCGACATCGAACACATGCGCGCGATGATCACGCCGCGCACCAAGGCGATCGTCGTCATCAACCCCAACAACCCGACCGGTGCGCTGTACCCCGAGAGCGTGCTGCGCGAGATCGTCGAGGTCGCGCGCGAGCACCAACTGATCGTCTTCGCCGACGAGATCTACGACAAGACGCTGTACGACGGCAATACCCACACCAGCATCGCCTCGCTGGCCGACGACGTGCTGTTCGTCACCGTCAACGGCCTGTCGAAGAACTACCGTGCGTGCGGCTACCGCTCGGGCTGGATGGTGGTTTCGGGCGAGAAGCGCCATGCGAAGGACTACATCGAGGGCCTGAACATGTTGGCCTCGCTGCGGCTGTGCGCCAACACGCCGGGGCAGCTCGCGATCCAGACCGCCCTCGGCGGCTACCAGAGCATCGACGACCTCGTCGCGCCCGGCGGCCGGCTGTGCC
>JANOVJ010000340.1:0-3371 GCA_031417295.1 bacterium
CGGCGGCATGACGGCGACCACCTGGGTTCAGATCATCAAGGCCTGCCTGCTGCTGGGCGGCGCCACTTTCATGGCCTTCATGGTGCTCTACAACTTCGGCTTCAGCACCGAAGCCATGTTCGCCAAGGCGGTCGAGATCAAGACCGGCATCGCCGCAGCCGCCGGCAAGACACCCGAAGAAGCGGCCATGCAGGGCTTCTCGATCATGGGTCCTGGCGGCTTCATCAAGGACCCGATCTCGGCCATCAGCTTCGGCATGGCGCTGATGTTCGGCACGGCCGGGCTGCCGCACATCCTGATGCGCTTCTTCACCGTGCCCAACGCCAAGGAGGCGCGCAAGTCGGTGCTGTGGGCGACGACGTGGATCGGCTACTTCTACATCCTGACCTTCATCATCGGCTTCGGCGCGATCACTTTCGTGCTGACGAACCCGCAGTTCCTCGATGCCAAGGGCGGGCTGCTCGGCGGCGGCAACATGGCGGCGATCCACCTCGCCAACGCGGTGGGCGGCAACGTCTTCCTCGGCTTCATCTCGGCGGTGGCGTTCGCGACCATCCTCGCGGTGGTGGCGGGGCTCACGCTGTCGGGTGCGTCGGCGGTGTCGCACGACCTGTACGCCACGGTCATCAAGAAGGGCAATGCCGACAGCGCGGCCGAGCTGAAGGTGTCGCGCCTGACGACGGTGGCGCTCGGCATCGTCGCGGTGGCGCTCGGCATCGCGTTCGAGAAGCAGAACATCGCGTTCATGGTCAGCCTGGCGTTCGCGATCGCGGCATCGGCCAACTTCCCGGTGCTGCTGATGTCGGTGCTGTGGAAGGATTGCACCACCCGCGGCGCAGTGGTCGGCGGCTTCCTCGGGCTGATCTCTTCGGTGCTGCTGACGATCGTGTCGCCCTCGGTGTGGGAGGTGACGCTGGGCAATCCGAAAGGCTCGGCGCTGTTCCCGTATGCGTCGCCAGCGCTGTTCTCGATGACGATCGGCTTCGTCGGCATCTGGCTGTTCTCGATCCTCGACAAGAGCCCGCGCGCAGCGCAGGACAGGGCCGGGTTCCTGGCGCAGCAGGTGCGGTCGGAGACGGGCATTGGCGCGTCGGGGGCGTCCGGGCATTGAGCGGGGTTCAGCTGCGACGGCCCGCGACGGCATACCCAATCGTCCCCGCCAGGCCGATGCCGCCGCCGATCAGGAACGAGCGCCCCGGGCCGATGCTGCCCCACAGCAACGCCGCGATCAGCGGCGCGGGACAGTAGGCGAATGAACGCAGGCCCCAGTACAGGCCCACGGCGCGGGCCCGCACGGCGGGCTCGAAGCCACCCGAAATCAGCGCCTTGCGCGCCAGTGCGCCAATCTCGCGCAGGCCGCTGATCGCGACGGCCGCGACCAGCAAGAACGTCAGCCCGATGAAGGGCTTGGGCGATGGCGCACGGTCGGCCCATTTGGCAACAGGGATGCAAGTCGCCAGCGCGGTGAGGTTGGTGATTGCGATCAGCGCCCCCACCATCACCACGGCGCGCGGTGCCGCCCACCCTTGCTCGGCGGTGAGGAAGCTGTAGACGTAGAGCCCGGGAAAACTGCGCACGAGCCAGTCACCCCAGCGAATGAAGATCTCGGCGCTGAGCAGGATGCGCAGATCGCGTGGCATGGCGCGCAGGATCGCCGCCAAGGGCACGTGCGCCGGACGCGCCGTGGTGACGGTCTCACTGGGCTTCAGCGCGCGCACATACCCCGCTTGATCGATTTCAACTTCGATGATCTGCAAGGTCGTGGCGTGTTCTTGGGCGCGTCGCCGCCGAACGGCAAGGCGAAACCGTGTCACTTTCTTCCGTGCCACAGAATCGCGGCCCGCCTCTTCGTCATTGACTTGCGGCCGAATTCCGTCGTTGGCCGCTGACAGCCGCACTCAACTGGGCACGAAGGTCTTCGACGGAACGGTAGGCATCCAGCACCGCTGCATCCTTCGGCAGCGAGTAGGTTCGCCCCGTGGCGGAGTCGAAACCGTGACTGAAGAACTCTAGGACAGGTCGAGACAGCTCGTCACGCAGTGCAAATAGCGCCTCTTCGCGCTGTCGAACGCGCGTTCGTCGGCTGCTTACCACCAGCACCTGCGTCGCGCGCGATTCGCGTGGTTTCTGATCGCCGACGAGCGCGGCATCGACTTCGCGGAACGCCTGCTGCACCGCCTGCCGGTGGGCCAGGATCGACGGCCGGTTTTCGGTCTCGACCACGTCGCACTCGAGCAGCGGGATCGCGGCGACGGCGGTCTGGTGCTGCGCTTGCGCCAGTGCCAGCGCGCCGGCCACGCTGCGGTTGTAGCGGCTTTGCACGATGCGAAGCGACTCGGCGCGAGTGGTGGCGGTGCGCGGTGCCAGGCCCAGGTTCTGGTCCCGCGCGTGCAGCGCGAAATAGGCCGGCGCCACATCGGCCACCAGCGTGATGACGACGCTGCATTGCGCGCATTCGGTTGCCAGCAGGTTGACCCGCGCGGCGTCGGTGGCGTTGCGAAGGCGGCGCCACAGGTCGAGCAAGACAACGATGCCCACCACCGCCGCCACGGCGCCAGCCTTGCGCGAGCGCGGCAGCACCATCGCCGGGGTGTTCAGCGAGGCGTCGGCTTGCTCACCAGCCATGCGTTGCCTTCGTGCAGTCGGGGGCCAGACAATGGAACCCGAATTTCCCGCTGGCAAACAATGGAGCCTCGCGCCATGGCAACGCTACCCACCCAGGCCCGCATCGTCATTGTTGGCGGTGGCATCGTCGGCTGCTCCACGGCCTATCACCTGGCCAAGCTCGGCCACACCGACGTGCTGTTGCTCGAACAAGGCCAGCTCACCTGCGGCACCACCTGGCACGCGGCCGGGCTGGTCGGCCAGATGCGGCCGAACCGGAACCAGACGCGCATGAGCAAGTACGGCATCGAGCTGTATTCGAAGCTCGAGGCCGAGACCGGGCTGGCGACCGGCTGGAAGCCATGCGGCAGCGTCAACGTGGCCGCCACGCCCGAGCGCATGAAGGTGCTGCGCAAACAGGCCGCGGCGGCGCGCAGCTTCGGCGTCGAGGTCGAAGTGATCAGCGCGCAGCGCGCCGGCGAGCTCTACCCGCTGCTGCGCACCGACGACCTCGAGGGCGCGCTGTGGATTCCCGGCGACGGCAAGGCCAACCCGGCCGACCTGACGATGTCGCTCGCCAAGGGCGCGCGCAACCGTGGCGTGAAGGTCGTCGAGGACGTGGAGGTCATCGGCGTGCTGACCGAAAACGGCCGCCGCGGATCGCAAATTCGCGGCGTGCGCACGGCACAGGGCGACATCGCCTGCGAGATCGTCGTCAACTGCGCCGGCCAATGGGCGCGCCAGTTCGGCCGGCTCGCCGGGGTCAA
>JANOVJ010000341.1:0-9366 GCA_031417295.1 bacterium
CCAGAGCGCGCGCTGCATGGACTGCGGCACGCCGTTCTGCAACAGCGGCTGCCCGGTCAACAACATCATCCCGGACTTCAACGACCTCGTGTACCAGGGCGACTGGAAGAGCGCGATCGAGGTCTTGCACAGCACCAACAACTTCCCCGAGTTCACCGGCCGCATCTGCCCCGCGCCGTGCGAGGCGGCCTGCACGCTGAACGTGAATGACGACGCGGTCGGCATCAAGAGCATCGAGCACGCCATCATCGACCGCGCCTGGGAAGAGGGCTGGGTCGTGCCGCAGCCGGCGGCGCATTCCACCGGCAAGACGGTCGCCGTCGTCGGCTCCGGCCCGGCCGGCCTGGCTGCGGCGCAGCAACTGGCCCGCGCCGGCCATGCGGTGACCGTGTTCGAGAAGAACGACCGCATCGGCGGCCTGCTGCGCTACGGCATTCCCGACTTCAAGATGGAGAAGATCCACATCGACCGCCGGGTCGAGCAGATGAAGGCCGAAGGCGTGAGTTTCCGCACCGGCGTGCTGGTGGGCGCGCTGCCCGAGGCCAGCAAGGTGATCAACTGGGCCAAGGCTTCCGTCACCGCCGCGCAGCTTCAGCGCGACTTCGACGCCATCGTGCTGACCGGCGGCGCCGAGGCCTCGCGCGACCTGCCGGTGCCGGGGCGCGACTTGGCTGGCATCCACTTCGCAATGGAGTTCCTGCCGCTGCAGAACAAGGTCAACGCGGGCGACAAGCTGAAGGGCCAGTTGCGTGCCGAGGGCAAACACGTGGTCGTGATCGGCGGTGGCGACACCGGCAGCGACTGCGTGGGCACCAGCAACCGCCACGGCGCGAAGAGCGTGACCCAGTTCGAGCTGCTGCCGATGCCGCCCGAGCAGGAGAACAAACCGCTCGTCTGGCCCTACTGGCCGATCAAGTTGCGCACTTCGTCGAGCCACGAAGAGGGCTGTGAACGCGAGTTCGCGATTGCGACCAAGGCGTTCGTCGCGGGCGAGGGCAAGGAGAGCGGCCAGGTCAAGGCGCTGAAGGCGGTGCGGGTGCAGTGGGAAGGCGGCAAGATGGTCGAGGTGCCGGGCAGCGAGCAGTTGCTGCCGGCCGACCTGGTGCTGCTGGCGATGGGCTTCGTCAGCCCGGTGGCGAGCGTGGTCGAGGCCTTCGGCGTGGCCATCGACGCGCGCGGCAACGCCAAGGCCCACACCGAAGCCGGCGGCGGCTACGCCACCAACGTGGCGGGCGTGTTTGCAGCCGGCGACATGCGGCGTGGCCAGTCGCTCGTGGTCTGGGCGATCCGCGAAGGCCGCCAGGCCGCGCGCGCCGTCGACGAATTCCTGATGGGCGCGAGCGAGCTGCCGCGTTGACATCGGTCGTGCATTGCGCGACCCTGCGGCCATCGTGATGGCCGGCCCGACCAACGGGCGAGCCCACGGCCCAGATGAAGACGACCAAGGACTGGATCGCGCTGGTCGAGGCGAGCTACGACCTCGAATCCACGCCGCAAGCATGGCTCGATGGTCTGGTGCGGCGGGTCGTTCCGCTGATTGATCGCCCGGCGTCGCCGGTGTCGCTGTTCACCTACTGCTGCACCCCCACGACCTTCCGCCTCGGGGACATCGCGGTTCATGGGCCGCCGATCATCGCGAGCGCGATTCGCGAGACCAATGCGGCCGCGTCCGGCGCCGATCTGGACCTGATCTACCGCGGTGGCATCCCCGGCGGCACGCTCAGCGAGCATGTGTTCTCGCGCTCGCCACGGGCGCGCGAGATCTTCTTCGAAAAGACCGGTCGCCAGTTCCGCGACACCTTCGGCTGGATCGCCCACTCCGGCGCTGACCTGGGGCTGATGGTCAACGCGTCTCTGGTCGCCGAAGAGTCCTCGACCGAGGTGGAACGGCGGCTCTGGTCGCGCGTGGCGGCGCATCTTGGCGCGGGCCTGCGGCTCAGAGCCACGCTGATGGCGAGTGGCCTCGAATCGGACCGGGTCGAAGCCGTGTTCGGCGCCGATGGCAGCCTCCTTGAGGCGCGGCACGCAGCAACAGAGGCGTCTGCGCGCGAACGGCTGCACCGAGCCGTGCTGGCGATGGACAAGGCGCGAACCGCGGCGGCTCGCGGCGACACCGACGCCGCCCTGGCTGCGTGGGAGGCCTTGATCCAGGGCCGCTGGTCACTCGTCGATCGGTTCGACAGCGACGGCCGGCGCTTCATCCTGGCGGTGCGCAACGACCCGGCGCACGCCGACCCGCGCGGCCTGACGCAGCACGAACGCCAGATCGCCGAGTTCCTCGGCCTCGGCCACGGCAGCAAGAGCATCGCCTACACGCTGGGGACATCGGCCTCGTCGGTCGACAACGCCATCGCCAGCGTGGCCGCGAAACTCGGCCTGGCGTCGCGCGCCGAGTTGACCGCGTTCTTCTCGCCGGCAGGCGCCCGGGCCAAGCTGGCCGAGGTGGCTGTGGCCGGGGAGCGCCTGCTCGTCGGCGCGTACCCGCTGGTCGATGCGGAGGCCGTGGCCTTGCTGAGCGAGGCCGAACGGGCCGTCGTTGCGTTGATCGTCCTGGGCTCCACCAACGCCCATATCGCTGCGAAGCGCGGCACCGCGGAACGCACCGTCGCCAACCAGGTGCAGTCGATCTTTCGCAAGCTCTGCGCCCGCTCGCGCAGCGAACTCGCGGTCCGGATTCAGGCAAGCGCCTGACCGCCCGGCGCGTGCGCGCGGCTGGGCCGCGTCGGTGCGAAATTGACCATTGCAGGGCCTGCGAATTGCCGCGATGGTGCGGGCGGACCCATCCTCGTCGAGCGCTGTCCCGCTCCCGCTGGCTGGGCCCGCGCTTGAGGGCCAGGCGGCTCGCATTGAGCCGCCTCCTTCTCACCCACCCGACCAAGGAGAAATTGATGATGAGCACCCTGAAAACCTCCGTCGCCTCCGCCGCAGCGGCCCTCGCCCTGGCTGTCCCCGCTGTGTCCCAGGCGGTGGTTCCGCTCGTTGACGCGGTGGGCCGAGGCGCCCAGATCGTCTGTGGCACCACTCCCGCGGGCACCACGATCTACGCGGCGCACGCCGACAAGATCATCTTCCGGCTTGCCGGCCAGTTACAAGCCGCCAATGCGGCCGACCAGCCCATCCTCGACCTGATGCCGCGCAACACCGAGCTGGACATCAAGGTCCTCGACAACCCGAAGAAAGTGGCCGACCTCAAGGGCAAGGTCCTGACCTTCATTGGCGCCGTCGACAACTCGGCCAACCGGGGCGGCGTGGGCATCCAGCAAGTTCAGTACGCAATGGTCTGCCCCACCGGGCTGTAGCCCCCCTGCGGCGGGCACGCAGAGCCGCTCGCCGCCAGCGTGCGAAAATCGATTCCGGCTTCGGCTTGAAGGCGCGCGTCCTGCGCGCCACAAGCCGACGCATGGACTCACGATGCCTGGCCGGGGCCGCACTGCTTGAAATCCGACAACCTGATCGAGATCGACCACGTCACGTTCGGCTATGACGCCAGCAGGACGATCCTCGACGATGTTTCGCTCAACTTCGAACGTGGCAAGGTCACCTCGCTGCTCGGCGGCTCGGGCTGCGGCAAGACCACGCTGCTGCGCTTGATCGGCGGGGTGCACGCGGCCAACCGGGGCGAGGTGCGCTTCGATCACAAGAAGGTCGACACCCGCGACCGCGAAGGCCTGTACCTGCTGCGGCGTCGCCTGGGCATGCTGTTCCAGTTCGGCGCGCTGTTCACCGACCTCTCTGTGTTCGACAACGTCGCCTTCCCGCTGCGCGAGCAGACCGCGCTCGCCGAGTCGATGATCCGCGACATTGTGCTGATGAAGTTGAACGCGGTGGGCCTGCGCGGCGCGGCCGAGTTGCGCATCTCCGAAGTCTCGGGTGGCATGGCACGGCGCATCGCGCTGGCGCGGGCGATCGCGCTCGACCCGGAACTCATCATGTACGACGAGCCCTTCGCCGGCCTCGACCTGATCTCGATGGGCGTCGCGGCGAACCTGATCCGCACCCTGAACGACGTGACCGGCGCGACCTCGCTCGTCGTCTCGCACGACGTGCCCGAGTGCATGGCCATCAGCGACCACGTGGTGCTGATGGCAACCCAGGGCCGCATCGTCGCCCAGGGGCCGCCGGCTGAACTGATGAATTCGAGCGACCCCGAAGTGCGCCAGTTCGTGCGCGGCGAGCCCGACGGGCCGGTCAAGTTTCACTACCCGGCGCGGCCGATGGCCGAGGACTTCGGCGTTGTGGAAAGGGCCATGGGATGAGCGCCGCCGGGCCGCTCCCAAGGCGCTCGCTCCCCCTCGGGGGGGCCGGCGCGCAGCGACGTTGGGGGCAACATCCATGAACGCCGTCACCGCGCTCGGCGCGCGCTCGCTCGGCGTGCTGCGCAACTTCGGCCATGCGGCGTTTTTCTTCGCCGACCTGCTGCGCGCGCTGCCGGCGTCGCTGCGCCGCTTTGGCCTGGTGGTGACGCAGATCCACGCCATCGGCAACCGCTCGCTGGTGATCATCGTCGCCTCCGGCACCGCGGTCGGCTTCGTGCTGGCGCTGCAGATGTACTACGCGCTGGTCGCCTACGGTGCGGCCGAGTCGCTCGGGCTGATCGTCAACCTGGCGCTGGTGCGCGAACTCGGGCCGGTGGTCACCGCGCTGCTCTTCGCCGGCCGCGCCGGCACCTCGCTCACCGCCGAGATCGGGCTGATGAAAGCCGGCGAGCAGCTCTCGGCGATGGAGATGATGGCCATCGACCCGAAGAGCCGCGTGCTGGCGCCGCGTTTCCTGGCCGGTATCGTCTCGATGCCGATCCTGGCGATCCTGTTCTCCGCGGTCGGTATCCTCGGCGCCTATGTGGTGGCGGTGCTGCTGATCGGCGTCGACTCGGGCAACTTCTGGTCGATCATGCAAAGCAAGGTCGATGTCTGGCGCGATGTGGGCAACGGCATCGTGAAGAGCTTTGCCTTCGGCGTGATCTGCACGGCGGTGGCCTTGTACCAGGGCTACGAAGCCCAGGCCACGCCGGAAGGCGTGGCCTGGGCCACCACCCGCACGGTCGTGATCGCCTCGCTCGGCGTGCTGGGCATGGACTTCGTGCTGACCGCGCTGATGTTCGCCACGCCGTAGGCCGGGCTGGCTCTGGGGCAGCAAGGAGTGGTAGGCAAGAGCAAGTGGGAAGCAAGAGCAAGTGGGAAGCAAGAGGAAGTATGGGAAAAAGAAGCATTGAAACGCTGGTCGGCCTGTTCGTGCTGCTCGGCATCCTCGGGCTGGTGTTCCTGTCGCTGAAGGCGGCCAACCTGGCGGCCTTCAGCGGCGGCGACAGCTACACCCTGCAGGCCCGGTTCGACAACATCGGCGGCCTCAAGGCGCGGGCGCCGGTGCGCAGCGCCGGTGTGACGGTGGGCCGGGTGATTTCGATCAAGCTCGACCCGAAGACCTTCGAGGGCGTGGTGACGTTGGGACTCGACGCCCAGGTGCAGTTCCCGCGTGACACGTCCGCCAAGATCCTCACCGCCGGGCTGCTGGGTGACCAGTACATCGGCTTGACGCCTGGCGCCGACGAGAAGCTGCTGGTCGCTGGCGACCAGATCAGGCAAACCCAATCGGCGGTGGTGCTCGAAGACCTGATCGGCCAGTTCATCAACGGCCGTGCCGCCGACGCCGGTGCGGTGAGCGCCCCGCCTGCGGCCGCCGCGGCAGGGAACAACAAGAAATGAACGCCGGCCCGATGCCGCTCTGGCGACGCCTGGCGCTGTGGCTGCTGGTGGCGGTGTGTGCCGGCTGTGCCACCGTCGCGACCGGCACCGCGCCACCGAACAAGGCCGACCCGTTCGAGGCCTGGAACCGCAAGGTGTTCTCGTTCAACCAGGCGATCGACGAGGCCGTGCTCAGGCCCATTGCCACCGCCTATGCCGAGGCGGTGCCGGCCGTGGTGCGCCAGGGCATTGACAACTTCTACGCCAACCTGGCCGATGCCTGGTCGGCGGTGAACAACCTGCTGCAGGGCAAGCCGATCCAGGCGTTCCAGGTGGCGTTTCGGGTCGGCGTCAACACCTTGTTCGGCTTTGCCGGGGTGCTCGACATTGCCAGCGAGATGAACATCGACCGCCACTACGAAGATTTCGGGCAGACGCTCGGCGTGTGGGGCATGGAGGCGGGCGCGTACCTGGTGTGGCCGTTGCTCGGCCCGTCGTCGGTGCGCGATTCGCTGGCCTTGCCGCTCAACTACCTTGCGTCGCCCATGGCCCTGTTCAACGTCGATCTGTGGGGCCAGGTTGGCATCTGGACGCTGCAGCTCGTGAACACCCGCGCCGGCCTGCTCGGCGCGAGCCGGATGCTCGACGACATTGCGCTCGACAAGTACACCTTCGTCCGCGACGCCTACCTGCAGCGCCGGCGCAGCCAGGTGTTCGACGGCGAAGAGCCGCCGACCCCCGACCCGTCGAAGGACGACGCGAACGACGCGGGCGAGCCAGCGCCGAAGGTTGCGCCGACGGTCGAGTCGCAAGCGCCGCACGCGGCGGACCCGGCACCCGCGCCCATGGTCGCAGAGCCTCAAGTCGTGCCTGCCGTGCCTGCGGTGGCCCCCGCCGAGTCGGCTCTGCCCGAGACACCCGTGGCTGTCGCCGTGGCCCCGGCCGAGCCGGTTGCGGAAGCGGCAAAATAGAGCCTTCCGCAGCAGCGCGCCGTAACGAGCCCGGCCCTGTTGCCGGCAGCCAGCGCGCGCTGAGTCTGGCGCCACCCTCCGCAATGCTCTACGCCGCGCGTCGCGCGGCAACACCGAACAAGGTCTGCCCATGATTTCTCGACGATTCCTCGCCACCGTTTCCCTGGCCGCTGCGGCGCTGCTGGCGGGGCCCGTGCGCGCCCAAGAGGCACCGGACGCGCTGGTGATGCGCATTTCCACCGAGGTGCTCGACGCGGTCAAGGCCGACAAGTCGATCCAGGCCGGCGACGTGCAAAAGGTCATCGTCCTCGTCGACGCGAAGGTGATGCCCAGCCTCAACTTCAAGCGCATGACCGCATCCGCCGTCGGCAAACACTGGCGCCAGGCGACGCCCGAGCAGCAACAGCGTCTGCAAGAGGAGTTCAAGACGCTGCTGATCCGCACCTATTCCGGCGCGCTGGCGCAGGTGAAAGACCAGACGGTGCAGTTGAAGCCAATGCGCTCCAAGCCCGAGGACGATGAGGTCGTGGTGCGCACCGAAGTGCGCGGCAAGGGCGAACCGGTGGTGCTCGACTACCGGCTGGAAAAGTCCGCCGGCGGCTGGAAGATCTACGACGTGAGCGTGCTCGGCGTATGGCTGGTCGAGACCTACCGTAACAGCTTCGCGCAGGAGATTGGCGCGAGTGGCATCGACGGCCTGATCGGCAAGCTGGCGGAGAAGAACAAGGCTGCTTCGGGCAAGGGCTAAGGGTGAGGCTGCCGTACTGTGCGATGGCCCCGGCGCCTGGTGCGGCTGCCACCGCAGAACTGGCGGTGGGCACCGCCTGCCGCGCGGCCCCGAAGCCAGGAGAATGCGCCACCCCGCCGATCCCGCCAGCCACGTCGAGCCCCTGAAATGCTGCTTCTCCCCGCCACCGTCACCATCGCCGAAGCGCGCGACACGCTGCGCATGTTGGCGCAAGCCGTGCCGAGCGAGGCCGGCACCGAGATCACGCTCGACGCGTCCGGCCTGAAGCGCTTCGATACGTCGGCGCTGGCGGTGTTGCTGGAGTGCAAGCGGCTGGCGCAGGCCGACGGCAAGCGCTTCGCCGTGGTCCGGGCACCGCCCAAGCTGGCCGACCTGGCGCGGCTCTACGGGCTCGATGCCTTGCTGCTGCCGGCAGCGGCCGGCTGACGCTCCCGCGCGAGCGGGTTCGTTCAGCGCGGCGCTGCTGCCGCAACCGCCTTCTTCGGATGGATCAGCGCGCGCCGGCCGTCCGGCGTCTTGTCGGCGGTGGCCACGATCAGGGCGATCAGCTCGGCCGGCTGCAGCTTGGGGTTCAGCGCCAGCATCTTCGCTGCCAGCCCCGCCACCTGCGGCGCGGCCATCGAAGTGCCCGATTCGGCGATGCGCTCACCGCCCGGGATCGTGCTCTCGACCTGGTAGCCGTTGGCATGCACCTTCACCGTCGGGCCGTAGCTGGTGAACGAGGCTTCGTCGCCGGCTTGATCCACGGCGCCCACCGTCAGCAGGTTCGGCAGCACGATGCCGGCCGGGATCTTTTCCTCGAAGCTGGCGTCGGTGTTCGAGTTGCCGGCGGCAGCGACGAAGAGGATGCCGGGCGCGCTGGCAAAGGCCTTCGTCAGCGCGTTCTTCGAGGTGTCGAAGAACCCGCGCGCCAGCGCCTGCCGCTCCTCGGGCGTCTTGCCGATGCCGCAGAGCTCGAGCTCGCCTTCGATGCTCTTCACGTCGCCGCCCCAGCTCATGTTGACGACGCGCACGCCGTTGGCCTTGAAGAAATCGACGTAGGCCTGCGCCGCCTTGGCGTCGCGTGCCGAGAGCGCCTCTGACGGGCAAGGCTCGGGCAGCAGCGTGTGGCCGAACTCGATCCGCGCCGTCGCGATGCGCGCGTGCGGGTTGCCCGCCACCGCGATGCCGGTGACATGGGTGCCGTGCATGTAGTTGCCGGCGAGGCCGAGCTCCTCGACCGCGGCCTTGTACTCGTCGGCCTTGAGCGCCGACAGGTACTGCTTGACTTCGGCCGCCTCGGCGCTGTCGATGTTGGCCTGCAAGTCGGCGAAGCCCTTGGCGCGCGACTTCATCGCCGGCAGGCGGGCCTTCATCGCGGGCGGCAGCGGGTACAGGTCGCCCGACGCCGGGTTGGCGTACTTGTCGAACGCGATCACGGCCGGTTTGCCCGTGGCGTCGCGCAGCACGCGGTCGGCGTAGAGGGCGGTGTCGGTGCCGCTGTCCCAGATGGCGATCGCGACCGGCGTGTAGGCGCCGCTCGCGGGCAGCTCGGCATTGCGGGCGGCCCAGATGTCGGCCTTCACGACCGTGTGCTTCGCCAGGTAGTCGGTGTAGGTCGCGACCAGGGTCTGCTTCAGCGGCAGGCTGGTCGTGATCCGGTAGCGGGCACCGATGAGGGCCGGTGCGAACTCCGACGAGAGCACGCCGCCCGCCTTGTCCACCGTCGGTTGCAGCACCTCGCGCAGGTAGCCCAGGGCCAGCGCTTCGCTCGCGAGCTCGTTGCCGACCTTGATCTCGCGCACCTCGTTCTGGATCACGTCGTAGGGCATGGCCGCAAGCGCTGCGGCGATGCGCCGGCCGACGTCCTGGCGGTAGGCCTCCGACGTGCGGTTGCCGGCGTGCTGCTGCGCCGCGATGATCGCGCTCAGCTGCATGCCCGACAGCCACTTGTCGGCCGGCTTTTCCTGCAAGGCCTTGACCTGGG
>JANOVJ010000342.1:0-8655 GCA_031417295.1 bacterium
TACCTGTGCTGCGGCATTCACAGCCGCGGTTTCGCGGCCCTGGACGGCGTGCTCTACCGGACCACGGTTGACGCCCACGTGATGGCGATCTCGATGGCCGATGGCAAGACGGTCTGGAAGAAGCAGGCCGCCGACTACAAGCAGGGCTACAGCATGACCCATGCGCCGCTGATTGCCGGCGGGGTGCTGATCACCGGCATCTCCGGCGGCGAGTACGGCACGCGCGGTTTCATCGACGGCTGGGACCCGAAAACCGGCGAGAAGAAATGGCGCCGCTTCACCACGGCTGCGCCCGGTGAAAAGGGCGGTGACAGCTGGAAGCCGGGCATGTACGAAAAAGGCGGCGGCCCGACCTGGCTGACCGGTACCTACGACCCCGAACTGGACCTGGTGTACTGGGGCACCGGCAACGGCGGCCCGTGGAATGCGGCGGCACGCGGCGGCGATTCGCTCTACATCTGCTCGGTGCTGGCGATCAAGCCGTCGACCGGCGAGATCGTCTGGCACTACCAGTTCTCGCCCGGCGACCCGTACGACTACGACGGCACGAACGAGCTCGTGCTGGCCGACCTGCCGATCAATGGCGTCAACACCAAGGCGGTGATGCAAGCCAACCGCAACGGCTTCTTCTATGTGCTCGACCGCACCAACGGCAAGTTGCTCTCGGCCAACCAGTTCGCGAAGAAGGTGACCTGGGCCAGCGGTGTCGACCTCAAGACCGGGCGTCCGATCGATACCCCGCTGACGGCGATGGTGCGCAAGACCGAGGTGATGAACGACTTCATCGAAGTCTGGCCAAGCGCATTCGGTGGCAAGAACTGGATGCCGATGAGCTACGACCCGGCGAAGAAGGTCGTGTTCATGAACACGATCAACATGGGCATGAAGGTCAAGTACCAGAAGCCCGAGTACAAGCAGGGCGCTTGGTACCTGGGGCTGGAGATCGGCGGCTTCGCCGACACGGAAGATGGCAACCGGGGCGCGCTCGTGGCCTGGGACCCTGCGAGTGGCAAGCGGCTCTGGGAAGTGCCGAGCAAGACGCCCAACTGGTCGGGTGTGCTCTCCACCGGGGGCGGCCTCGTCTTCACCGGTGCGCTGACCGGCGAGTTCATGGCCTACGACGCGGCCACCGGCAAGAAGGTGTGGCAGTTCCAGACCGGGTCGGGCATCACGGGCCTGCCGATCACCTGGGAGCGCAACGGCAAGCAGTTCGTCAGCGTGCTCAGCGGTTCGGCCACGGTGTACGCCGCGTTCGCTGCCGATCCGCAATTGGCCAACATCCCGGCCGGCGGCTCGGTCTGGACTTTCGCACTCTCCGAGTAGCAACGGGCGCTTGAAGCTGAAGCACCTTTCCTGGCAAGGCTTCAATGGCGTGGCCGCCACGAGGTTCGTGGCGGCCACGCTTGTTGCAGCCGGCCTCTTTGCGGCCGTGAGCCCGGCTCGCGCTGGCGATGCCGTGCCGGCGAGCAACGCGACAGCAGAGGCAGAGGTGCAGGCAGAGCAGCAGGCAGAGGTCGGGCGCAAGACCTACACCAGCTACTGCACGCGCTGTCACGGCATCCGCCTCGTGACCGGCGGCCTCGGCTTCGATCTGCGCACCTTTCCGAGCGGGGACAAGGCGCGTTTCGTTCGCTCGGTCACGAACGGCCTTCGCGCCATGCCAGCCCTGGGCGGCCTGCTCACGCCCGAAGACATCGACGCGATCTGGGCCTACATCGGGTCCGTCAACGGCTGGTCCCCTGCGCCCCCGGCCCCGGTGCCGGCACAGTAGTCGGTTCAGTCGCCCAGAACGGCCTGCGGCCCGTCGAGCCAGCGCCACTGGCCTGGTGCCAGGCTGGCCGGCAGCGCGAGCACGCCATAGGCGCTGCGGTGCAGGCGCACGACGGTGTTGTCGGCGGCCGCCACCATGCGCTTGACCTGGTGGTACTTGCCTTCGAGCAGCGTCATGCGCAGTGCGCGTTCGCCGGTTTGCTCGCAAGCGGCCGCGCGCACTGGCTGCGGGTCGTCGTGCAGCACCACGCCGCGCAGGAGTTCGCCGATCTGGCGCTCGGTGACCGCGTCGCTGGTCTCGATCTCGTAGACCTTGGGCACGTGCTTCTTCGGCGACGTGAGGCGGTGGATCAGCGCGCCGTCGTCGGTCAGCAAGAGCAGGCCGGTGGTGTCTTCATCGAGCCTGCCCACCGGTTGCACCTGGCGCAGGCGCAACGGCGCGGGCAGCAGGTTCATCACGCTCGGATGGTGCTTGGGCTTTTGCGAGCACTCGTAGCCGGCCGGCTTGTGCAGTACGACCAGCGCCTTCTCGCGGAACGGCCAGGTCTGGCCGCGGACTTCGAACATGAGGCCCGCGGTGGCCACGTCCTGCGTCGGATCGTCGACAACCTGCCTGCCCTGCGAGACGAGCCCGGCAAGCAGCAACCCGTCGCACTCGCGGCGGGTGCCGAAGCCCTGGCTGAACAAGACCTGCGACCAGCGCATCGTCGTCATCAAGCCAGGGCCGCAGGCGCGTTCAAGGAACGAGCCCGCGCGATGCCTACTTCGCCATCGCCTTGTTCCACACTGCGCTGGTCCAGGCATCGGCGCCCGGGTCTTTCTTGATCACCGGCGCGCTGCCACCGGAGAGCAGCACCTTCACCGTGCGCGCATACGCAGCCGGGTCGAGCTGGCCCATCTTCGGCGTGCCGGCGGTGGTGATGAGCTTGGCCACGTTCTCCAACTGGCGCTTCTGGATCGCTGCCGTCGAGCCGCCAGACGTATCGGCCGCGAGCACGATCTTGACCGCTTCGTCCTGGTTCTTGACCGCGTACTCCCAGCCCTTGATCGTGGCCTTCACGAAGCGCGCCGACTTGTCGACGAAGGCCGCGTCCTTGAGCTTCGGCCCGAGTGCGTAGAGCCCGTCTTCGAGCATCGCCACGCCCTGATCTTCATAGAAGAACGTGACCAGTTGGTCCGGCTTGACGCCGGCGTCGATGACCTGCCAGTACTCGTTGTAGATCATGGTCGAGATGCACGCGGCCTGGTTCTGCAGCAGCGGGTCGACGTTGAAGCCTTGCTTCAACACCTTGACGTCGGGCGCGCCGCCGGTGGTGGTGAGCTTCAGGATCGACATCCAGGCGAGGAACGGGTACTCGTTGCCGCCGAACCAGACGCCGAGCGTCTTGCCCTTGAAGTCCTGCGGGGTCGAGACGCCGCTGGCTTTCTTGCAGGTGAGCATCATCCCCGAGCGGTTGAAGATCTGCGCCACGTTGACGAGCGGCGCGCCGGCTTCGCGCGCGGCCAGCGCACTCGGCATCCAGTCCACCGCCAGGTCGGCGCCGTTGGCGGCCAGCACCTGCGGCGGCGCGATGTCGGGGCCGCCGGGCTTGATGGTCACGTCGAGATCGGCTTCCTTGTAGAAGCCTTTCGCCTGGGCCACGTAGTAGCCGGCGAACTGGGCTTGCGGCAGCCATTTGAGCTGGACCGTGAACTTGTCGGCCGCCTGGGCCGAACCCATCGCGCCGGCCAGGGCCAGCGACAGGGCCAGAACATTCTTCATCATCGTTGTCACTCCAGAGGTGGGTGCCTTGCGGCGGGAAGGAACGGAAGGCGTCGGGCTAGGGTTTGCGTACCGAAGGATGCCAGAACGTGGCCCGCCGTTCGGCCCAGGCCAGCAACGCGAACAGCAGCGAACCGGACACCGCGGCCACGAGTATCGCCGCCCAGACGACCGGCATGTTCAGCCGCGCCGCTTCGGTCGAGATGCGAAAACCCAGGCCGGTGATCGGCGAGCCGAAGAACTCGGCAACGATGGCGCCGATCATCGCCAGCGTCGAGTTGATCTTCAGCGCATTGAACACGAACGGCAGCGCGACCGGAATGCGCAGCCACAGCAGCGTGCGCCAGTAGCCCGCGCCGTAAGAGCGCATCAGGTCCTGCTCCATGTGCCCGGCCGACTTCAGGCCGGCGAGCGTGTTGACGAGCATCGGGAAGAACGTCATCACCGCCACCACGGCGGCCTTCGAGTGCCAGTCGAAGCCGAACCACATCACGAAGATCGGCGCAATGCCGACCAGCGGCACCGTGCTGGCCAGCGCCGACAGCGGCAGCAAACCGCGCTGCAGGAAAGGACTGCGGTCGATCAGCACGCCGACCGCGAAGCCCGCGCCGCAGCCGATGGCGTAGCCGATCAGCACCGAATGCAGCACGGTCTGCACGAAGTCGACCGCGAGTGTGTCGTAGCTCGCGAGCAGGGCGTGCCAGATCTGGCTCGGCGCCGGGATCAGCACCCGCGGCACTTCGAAGGCCAGGGTCAGCAGTTGCCAGAACACCAGCGCCCAGGCGCCGAACAGCACGGCCGTCGACTGCGCCGCGAAGGTGCCCTGCAGGTCGAGCCGGGCGACGCGGCGCACGCTGCTGCCGGCCAACAGCGCCAGCGCGACGAGGAACAGCCAGAGGCCGGCGTCCCACACCGGCGGCGTCGGCACGGCGGCGTCCTGCGGCGCCAGCAATGCGAGCGGCGCGACCGCGGCAAGTGCGGCGAGCAGCACGAAGGCCAGCACGGCCCCGGCCTTGTGCAGCGGAAACAGGCCGACCAGCGCAGCGAGCGGGGCGGCCAGCGCGAACGGCAGCAGGGCCGGCAGCGCGGACCAATCAAGCACGCGACCCTCCACGACTCCGATCGGCCGCCACAGCGCCTGCAAGGCGACAAAGAGCGGCAAGATCGCGAGCAGGATCTGCCGTGGCGCCGCGCCCAGCGGCGAGCCCGCGCTCACGGCTTGCCTCCCGGCACCAGCGCGCGCTCGGCCAGCGAGACGCAGGCGGTGAGCACGAGCCCGAGCAGCGCCGACATCGCGAGCGCCGACCAGATCTGCACCGTGTTGCCGTAGTACGAGCCGGTGAGCAGCCGCGCGCCGAGCCCCGCCTGCGCACCGGTGGGCAGCTCGCCGACGATCGCACCGACCAGGCCGGCCGCGATGGCCACCCGCAGCGAAGGGAACAAGAACGGCAGCGAGGCCGGCATGCGCAGCTTCCAGAACAACTGTGTCTTCGAGGCGGCGTAGGTGTGCATCAACTCGCGCTCGAACACCCCCGGCGAGCGCAGGCCCTTGACCATCGCCACCACCACCGGAAAGAAGCACAGGTACATCGAGATCAGCGCCTTCGGCAACACGCCGGTCAGGTTGAAGTTGCCGAGGATGACGATGATGATCGGCGCGATCGCCAGCACCGGCACGGTCTGCGAAGCGATGATCCACGGGAAGAGCGCGCGCTCGAGCGTCGGCAGGTTGACGATCGACACCGCCAGCACGATGCCGAGCAGCGAGCCCATCATGAAGCCGAGCAGCGTGGCGCCGCTGGTCACGCCGGCGTGGAATAGCAGGCTGCGTGGCGAATCGGGTGGCCAGTCGAATACCGAATGGAACATGTCGAACGCGATCTGGTGCGGCGCCGGCAGCACCGGGCGCTGCATGTTCCAGGTCGCGTCGACGAGCTCGCGCCAGCCCCAATCGGTGCGGTCGGAAAACACCCGCTCGATCACCTGCGGCGCGTTGAGCCAGATCGCCGCCAGATACCAGACGACGGTGAGGCCGGCCAACACCACCAGCACCGGCAGCACGCGGTCGGCGGGGCTCGGCTCGCCGACCATCGAGGGCGCGGCCGGCGCGCGGCGCGCCAGCTCAGCCATGGCCGGCAGCGAGGGCGACGCGCAGCCGGTACGCGATGGCGATGAACTCGGGCGTCTCGCGAATGTCGAGCGTGCGATCGGCTGGCAGGTTTGACTCGATCACCTCGACGATGCGGCCGGGCCGCGCCGACATCACGACGATGCGTGACGACAGGAATGCGGCTTCGGGGATCGAGTGGGTGACGAAGACCACCGTGCGCTTCTCACGTTCCCAAAGCCGCAGCAACTGCTCGTTCAGCCGGTCGCGCGTGATCTCGTCAAGCGCGCCGAAGGGTTCGTCCATCATCAAGAGCTTGGGCTCGAAGCCGAGCGCGCGTGCGATCGAGACGCGCTGCTGCATGCCGCCCGAAAGCTGCCACGGGTACTTGCCCTCGAAGCCGGTCAGGCCGACGCGCTCGAGCTGCTCGCGCGCAATCGCCTGCGCCTCGGCCGCGCTGACCGTGGATTTCCAGCGGCAGTGTCACGTTGCGCAGCACGGTGCGCCAGGGGAACAGCGCCGGCGCCTGGAACACGTAGCCGTAGGCGCGGGCGAGCCGCGCGTCATGCGAGCTCATGCCGTTGACGAGCACGGTGCCCGAGCTGTCCTGCTCCAGATCGGCAATCACGCGCAGCAGCGTGGTCTTGCCGCAGCCCGACGGGCCGATCAGCGAGATGAACTCGCCCTCGCGGATGGCCAGGCCGACCCGGTCGAGGGCGACGACCGGTTGGTCCTTGGCGGGGTAAATCACCGACAGGTCGCGGACCTCGACGACGGGCTTGGGGTTCGGTGGCGGGGCAGGTGCGGCAGCGCTCGGGCCTGGGGTCATGGAATCGGGTTCGATCGCGGATCAGGCCGGGGTGGCCGAGGGGTTGTTCGGGTGCGTGGTCCAGTTGGCGTACTCGGCCGAGACCGTCTTGCCGGTGCGTTTGTCGACTTGCCCCGGTTCGAGTGCCACCAGTGCGATGCATTCGGGCACCGGGCAGACCGTGACGCAGAGGTTGCAGCCGACGCATTCCTCGTCAATCACCTCGAAGTGCCGCCGGCCGCCCTTCGTCGCCGTGATCGCCTGGTGCGAGGTGTCTTCGCAGACCACATGGCAGCGCCCGCACTGGATGCACAGGTCCTGGTTGATGACGGCCTTGTCGACGTGGTTCAGGTTCAGGAACTTCCAGTCGACGATCGACGGCACCGCGCGGCCGACCAGCGCGTCGACGCTGGCCAGCCCCTTCTCGTCGAGGTAGTTCGACAGGCCGTCGATCATGTCGTGCACGATCCGGAAGCCGTAGGTCATGGCGGCGGTGCAGACCTGCACGTTGCCGGCGCCCAGCGCAATGAACTCGGCGGCGTCCTTCCAGTTGCCGATGCCGCCGATGCCCGAGATCGGCAGGCCGGCGGTCTCGGCGTCACGCGCGATCTCGGCCACCATGTTTTGCGCGATCGGCTTCACCGCCGGGCCGCAGTAGCCGCCGTGCGAGCCGGTGGCGCCGGTCGCGGGGTTGATGAGCAGCGTGTCCAGATCGACGCCGATGATCGAGTTGATGGTGTTGATGAGCGATACCGCATCCGCCCCGCCGCGCTTCGCCGCCCGCGCCGGGGCACGGATGTCGGTGATGTTGGGCGTGAGCTTGACGATCACCGGCAGCTTCGAGTAGTGCTTGCACCAGCGCGTGACCATCTCGATGTATTCGGGCACCTGCCCGACCGCCGAGCCCATGCCGCGCTCGCTCATGCCGTGCGGGCAACCGAAGTTGAGCTCGATGCCGTCGCAGCCGGTGTCTTCGACCATCGGCAGGATGGCTTTCCACGAGGCCTCTTCGCACGGCACCATGATCGAGACCACCATCGCCCGGTCGGGCCAGTTGCGCTTGACGCGCGCGATTTCTGCGAGGTTGGTCTGCAACGGCCGGTCGGTGATCAACTCGATGTTGTTGAAGCCGATCAGCCTGCGGTCGCCCGCGTACAGCGCCGCGTAGCGCGGGCCGTTGACGTTGACGATCGGCGGCCCTTCCTCGCCCAGCGTCTTCCAGACCACGCCGCCCCAACCGGCTTCGAACGCGCGCTGGACGTTGTATTCCTTGTCGGTGGGTGGCGCCGAGGCGAGCCAGAACGGGTTCGGGCTCTCGATGCCGGCGAAGGTGGTGCTGAGGTTGGCCATGGCCGGCGCTCCGTCGAAAGGGCTCAGGTCGCGCGCAACGCGCGGTCGATCGAATGGGCGGCGAGCTTGCCGTGCTGCACGCCTTCGACCGTGAGGTCGCGGCCGCCGAAGGTGCAATCGCCGCCGGCCCAGACGCCGGCCACCGAGGTCTGGCCTTCGGCATCGACCGCGATCCGGCCGCTTTGCAGCGCGACGCCTTCAGCGGCCCCGGCTTGCAGCGTCTGGCCGATGGCCTTGAGCACCATGTCGGCATCCACCGTCCATGCCTCGCCGGTTTCGACGAGCTTGCCACTCTCGTCGCGAACCGTGGCGAAGGTCGCGCCGCTGACCGCGCCGGCTTTCGCGTGCAACGCCTTCAGCACGCTCCAGGTGCGGATCAGCACGCCGTTGTTCTGCGCCCAGGCCTGCTCGTGGCCGGACGCGGGCATCTGTTCCTGGCCGCGCCGGTAGACGATCGTTACCTGCTCGGCGCCGAGCTTGCGCGATTGCACGGCTGCGTCCACGGCCGTCATGCCGCCGCCGAGCACGAGCACGCGGCGGCCCACGGGCAGCGCGGCCACGTCATCGGCCTGGCGCAGGCGGGCAATGAATGCGACCGCGTCCTCGACGCCCGCCAGGTCTTCGCCTTGCTGGCCGAGCGCGTTGACGCCGGCCAGGCCGATGGCCAGGAACACTGCGTCGTGGCTTTCCGCCAGCGCAGCCAGCGCAACATCGCGACCGAGCGCCTTGCCATGCTCGACCGTGATGCCGCCGATGGAAAGCAGCCAGGTGACTTCCCTCTGTGCAAAGTCGTCCGGCGTCTTGTACGCCGCGAGGCCGTATTCGTTCAAGCCGCCGGCCTTCGGCTTGGCATCGAGC
>JANOVJ010000343.1:0-1832 GCA_031417295.1 bacterium
GTGACCGCCGCCTCCCCGTCCACCCCTGTCACCCCGCTGCAAGGCGTGCGCGTGATCGATGTCGGCAACTTCCTGGCCGGGCCGTATGCGGCCACGCTTCTGGGCGAGTTCGGCGCCGAGGTGATCAAGGTCGAACACCCCGAAGGCGGCGACCCGATGCGCCGCTTCGGCACCGCGACGCCGCTGCCCGACGCCACGCTGAACTGGCTCAGCGAAAGCCGCAACAAGAAGTCCGTGACCTGCGACTTGCTGCAAGCCGAAGGGGTGCAGCTCTTCCTCAAGCTCGTCGCCCGCTCGGACGTGCTGGTCGAGAACTTCCGCCCCGGCACCATGGAAAGCTGGGGCCTCGGCTGGGACGTGCTGCACGCGGTGAACCCCAAGCTCGTGATGCTGCGCGTCACCGGCTACGGCCAGACCGGGCCCTACCGCCGCCGCGCTGGCTTCGCCCACATCGCGCAGGCCTTCGGTGGCCTGAACTACCTCGCTGGCTTCCCCGGCGAGACGCCGGTGCTGCCGGGCACGGTGCCGCTGGGCGACTACATCGCCAGCCTGTTCGGTGCCGTCGGCGTGATTATCGCGCTGCGCCATGCCGAGCACAGCGGCCAGGGTCAAGTCATCGACGTCGGCATCTACGAGGCCGTGTTCCGCTTGCTGGAGGAGATTGCCGCTTCCTACGGCCTGCACGGCACGGTGCGCGAGCGCGAAGGTTCGGGCAGCTTCGTCGCCTGCCCGCACGGCCACTTCCGCTGCAAGAACGGCAAATGGATTGCGATCGCCTGCACCACCGACAAGATGTTCGAGCGGCTGGCGGTCACGATGGGCCGGCCCGAGCTGGCGTCGGCGGCGATGTACGGCGACCAGCGCAAACGCCTCGCGGCGCGCGACGAGGTCAACCGCATCGTCAACGAGTGGGTGGGCAGCTTCGATCGCGCGGAAGTGCTTGAACAATGCCTCGCCGAAGAGGTGCCGGCCGGCAAGGTGAATTCCATCGCCGACATCTTTTCCGACGAACACTTCCACGCCCGCGGCAACCTGGTTGCCGTGCCGGTCGAGGGCCTGGGCGAAGTGGTCGTGCCCGGCGTGGTGCCGCGGCTGTCGGCCACGCCGGGGCATATCGAACACCTGGGCCCGGCACTCGGCGAAGCCAATGCCAGCGTGCTGGGCGGCCTGCTCGGCCTGCACGCCGAAGAGATCGGTCGCCTGCGGCAGCAGCGCGTCGTCTGACGGAGCCACCGTGACCGACCCCACCACCCCCAAGCTGCCATTGCACGGCCTGCGCGTGATCGACATCGCGACCGTCATCGCCGCGCCCTACTGCGCCACGCTGCTCGGCGAATTCGGCGCCGATGTGCTGAAGCTCGAACACCCCGACGGCGGCGACGCGCTGCGCCGCTTCGGCACGCCGTCGCAGCGCGGCGACACGCTCACCTGGCTCAGCGAAGCGCGCAACAAGCGCTCGATGACGATCGACCTGCGCACGCCCGAAGGCGCCGATGTGTTCAAGCAATTGATCGCCCGCACCGACGTGCTGTGCGAGAACTTCCGCACTGGCACGCTGGAGAAATGGGGCCTGGGCTGGGACGTGCTCAAGGCCATCAACCCCGGCCTCGTGATGCTGCGCGTCACCGGCTACGGCCAGACCGGGCCCTACAAAGACCGGCCGGGCTTCGCCCGCGTGGCGCATGCGGTGGGCGGCATCGCCTACCTCGCCGGCATGCCCAAGGGCACGCCCGTGACACCGGGCTCGACGACGCTCGGCGACTACATGACCGGCCTCTACGGCTGCCTGGGCGTGCTGATGGCGTTGCGCCACAAGGAGCGCACGGGCGAGG
>JANOVJ010000344.1:0-1872 GCA_031417295.1 bacterium
GCCGTCGGGATAGGTGATGACTTCGGCGCCGTTGTCGGTGGTGAAGACGATGATGGTGTTGTCGAGTTCGCCCATCGCCTCCAGCTTCTTCATCACCTCGCCGATGTTGTCGTCCATCTGCTTCATGCCGGCTTCGTTGGCACCCCAGTCCTTGCCGCCCTTGGTGCCCACCATATTCATGTACTTCTCCGACAGCATGGTGGTCACGTGCATGCGCGCCGGGTTGTACCAGACGAAGAAAGGCTTGTTGGTCTTCTTCGGGTCGTTGCGGTCGAGGAAGTCGATGACCTTGGCCGAGATTTCCTCATCCACGGTCTCCGATCGTTTGAGTGTCAGCGGTCCCTCGTCCTTGCAGGTCTGGTTCTTCTCGGTGCCATCGGCAGACGCGCAGGCGATCACCGGACGTGGCGGCGTCATGCACAGCGTGGTCTTCGCGTCCACCGCGCCAGGTGGATCGCTGAGGCCGCGCACCGGCGTGTTCTTGCACGGTGCGACGATGGCCTGCACGGTAGGAGAGCTGTTGATGTCGGGGAAGCTCACGCCCTGCATCGCGTCCAGGTGGTAGAGGTAACCCCAGAATTCCTGGAAGCCGTGCGCCGTTGGCAGCGCGGCCGAATGGTCGCCCAGATGGTTCTTGCCGAACTCGCCGGTGGTGTAGCCGAGGTCGAGCAGGAACCTGGCCATCGACGGCGTGCCGGGCTGCAGGAAAGACGGGCTGCCGGGCAGTTGCGGCGGGATCATGCCGGCGCGCAGCGGCGTCATGCCGGTGAAGAAGGCGGTGCGCCCGGCCGTGCAGCTCTGCTCGGCGTAATAGGTCATGAACTTCGCGCCCTCTTTCCCGATGCGGTCGATGTTGGGCGTCTCGCCCACCATCAGGCCCTGGTGGTAGATGCTCGGCTGCATCCAGCCAATGTCATCGCCCATGATGAACAGGATGTTGGGCTTCTTGCCCGGCGTCTGCGCCAGTGCGGGCGACATGGCGCCGAGCGTCATGCCGAGCATGACGAGCGCGGTGATGAACAGTCGCTTCAGAGTCATCTCATCTCTCCTGGTTGCTGAGGTAGTCCCGCGTTCGGGTGGCGGCATCGCGCTGCCAAGCTTGTTCGATTGAGGCTGAACCTTAGTCACCGGCGTCCGCCGTCACAACTGGCTTTTGGTTCAGTGCGACGCGCTGGTGCGCCGCAATCGGCTCAGACGCGGTCTGGCCGCTGGCTCAAAGCCTCGCCCACGGCTTCCAGCAACCGGGCGTTCGAGAAGGGCTTGCGCAAGACGCACAGGCCGCCCGCGCCGAGCGCATTGCGCTCGACCTCGGCGTCGTCACTCGCGGTGATGAAGACGACTGGCAGACCGAGCCCCGTCTCGCGCAGCCGCGCCTGCACCTGCAAGCCCGTCAACCCGGGCATGTGCACGTCGAGCAGCACACAGTCAGGCACGCGCGACGCAAGCGAGTCGAGGAACTCCTCGCCCGAGGCGAACGACAGCACGGCGTAGTCGGCCAGGCGCAGCAGGCGGCCCAGCGCAGCCCGCACGGGCGCTTCATCGTCGACAAGGGCTACGCAGCTCAGGCTCATTGCGAGGCTGACAGTAGCGCCTTCCGAACGCGGCCGGAACTGGCCTTTGGATCAGTGGGGCTGGCCGGCAGCCCACCCTGTGCCGCAGGGAGCCGGCCTCGCTGGGACGTCAGCGGGGGGCGCTGTGCTGGCGCAGCCAGCGTGCGAACGCGACTTCGTCCATCTGGCCGGCGGCGACGGCGAGCATGGTCATCACGCAGGAGGCATCGTCCGCGAGCAGCGCAAAACCGTTGAGGGCCAGGAACAGTTCGACGGCGACAAACGCCGTGCGCTTGTTTCCATCGACGAACGGGTGATTGCG
>JANOVJ010000345.1:0-9188 GCA_031417295.1 bacterium
CGACCAGCTGCCGCACGTCGTCAACTACGAGCTGCCGAACGTGCCGGAAGACTATGTGCACCGCATCGGCCGTACCGGCCGTGCCGGCTCGACCGGTGAGGCGATCTCGCTGGTGTGCGTGGACGAAGACGGCTTCCTGCGTGACATCGAGCGCCTGATCAAGCGCAGCATTCCGCGCGAGGTGATCCCGGGCTTCGAGCCGAACCCGAACGAACGCGCCGAGCCGATCGTGCTCGGCCGGAGGGTCATCGGCGAAGGCGCCAACCGGGGTGGCCGCCGCAGCGGGCCCCGCAACGGCAATGCCGGTGGCGCGCCGGGCGGCCGGGGTCGCCATGACGGGCCGCCTGCAGCTCGCCACGGCGGCGGTGGTGGTGCGCCGGGCGGCGGCGGCCGGCCTTCGGCGCCCCGCTCAGGCGCCGGGCGCGGCGGTGCGCGTAGCGGTGGTGGTGGTGGCGGCGGCGGTGGTGGCCGGCCCGGCCGCTGACACGCTGGCGCGGCGAGGCGACTGAAGGCCGCACGATGAGCGAGCCGTCGACCGAGTCGAAGCGCCCGGCTGCACGCCGCAAGGAACCGGCGCGCGCCGCGCTGCTGGCGGGCGCGACCGGCTTGATCGGGCGCGAACTGCTGCACCTGCTGCTGCACGACGCGCGCTACGCGCAGGTGCATGTGCTGCTGCGCCGGGCCGTGCCCGACCTGCCACGCCATCGCCGGCTCTCTGTGCACCAAGTCGACTTCGCTGCCCTGCCGGCGTCCCTTGCCACGGCAATGCCGACACTGAGCGATGTCTACATCGCGCTCGGCACCACGATCAAGCTGGCCGGCTCGCAGGCCGCGTTTCGCGCGGTCGATTTCGACGCGGTCGTCAGCACCGCCCGCGCGGCGCGTGCGGCCGGCGCGACCCGTCTTGCGGTGGTTTCAGCGCTCGGCGCCGATGCGAAATCGAGCGTGTTCTACAACCGCGTCAAGGGCGAGATGCAGGCCGCTGTGGCCGAGCTCGGCTACACCTCGGTCGTGTTCGCGCAACCGTCGCTGCTGATCGGCAACCGCGAAGCCTTGGGCCAGCCGGCGCGCGCAGGCGAGGTCTGGGCGGCGCGCCTGTTGCGGCCGGTGATGGGCCTCGTGCCCGCCAGCGTGCGCCCGATCGAGGCCGGCACCGTCGCCCGGGCGCTACTGCGGGCAACGAGCGACGGGGTGCCCGGCGTGCACATCCTGTCGTCGGCGCGGCTGCAGGTGCTGGGCAGCCCATCATCCTGAGCGGCTCTTTCAGGACGCAGTGACCCGTATTTCGTGCCAGCCAACCCCGACCGAGCCCACCCGGGCGCGCTCGTCAGTCGAACCGCCCCTCGCGCAGCCACTTCGTTGCCACCCACTTCTCGCCCTCGAGCACTGGCGCGCCGCCATGCAGCGTTCGGGTTTCGGGGTGCGGCCTGTCATAGCTGAAGAACACAGCGTTGCCGCGTGCCGGCATCACTTCGAGCCCGACATCGGGGAAGGTCGTCGCCCCGCCGCGCCGCGGCGTGTTGAGATACATCACGAGCGACGCAAGCCGCTGCCCCCCGCGCGCCAGAACACTGGCCGTGCCGGGCTGCGACGGGTCGAAGTAGTCGTAGTGCGGCTTGTACTCGGCGCCGGGCCGGTAGCGAAGGATCTGCAGGCCCTCGCCGTTCTCGACCGGCCACTGCAACAACGCGGCAATGCGCGCCTCGATGCGCTCGATCAGCGGGTTCTCGCCACGCGCGAAGAACATGCCCTCGCTGGTGCGCGCAGCGTTGATTTCGCTGCCGCCGGTGTCGAGCTCCACGGTCTCGGAACGTGACAGCCGCTCGCGCGCCAGCGCCACCAATTCGTCGCACTCCGGCGCTTCGAGCAGACCGCCGAAGACGACCACTTGCGGGTCGCTGAGCGCCGACAAAATCTGCACCGCGCGGTCGCCTGCATGCACCGCGTTGGCGGCTTCGCCGCGGGCCGGTTGCGGCATCGCGCCCCGCGCCGGTGGCGTTAGCCTGCCGCGCAGCACCTCCTGCAGCGCGCCCTGGGCCACGCTGCGGCTCCAGCCGCTGGCGAGCATGGCGTCGAGCGCGGCCTGCTCGGACAGGCCGGCCTCGTGCTGCTCGACGATCCAGCGCCGCAATTCGAGGGTGATGACTTGCACGCTCATGGACACCATTCTGCCGAAGGATGCGGCCGAAAATCTGCGACCGAAATCTGCGGCCGAAATGCCGTCTCCTTGCGCTTGCGTCAGCGCTCGACACGGCGCCGGAACACCAGCCGGTCGGGCGCAGACAGGGCGGCTGCCAGCGCATAGCCTTCGGCGTCGAAGTCGCGCAAGCCCTCGGGCGTGGCGACGCGGCGGGTGATGGCGTGGCGCGCCATCAGGCCGCGGGCGCGCTTGGCGAAGAAGCTGATCACCTTGTACTGGCCGCCGCCGGGGGCGGGCTTCCAGTCCTCGAACACGCAGTCGATCACGCGCGCCTTCAGCGCCTTGCGATCGACCGCGCGCGCGTACTCCTGCGACGCGAGGTTGACGACGACCGGGGTGGCGTCGGCGCGCAGGCGCTGGTTCAGGTGCAGCGCCAGCGTGTCTCCCCAGTACGCGTACAGGTCGCGCCCGCGCGGGTTGGCCAGCGCCGTGCCCATCTCCAGCCGGTAGGGCTGCAGCCGGTCGAGCGGGCGCAGCACGCCGTAGAGGCCGGACAGGATGGCGACGTGGCGCTGCGCCCAGGCGAGGTCGCCCTCGCCCAGGCTGCGCGCGTCGAGCCCGCCATAGACATCGCCGTTGAAGGCGAATGCGGCTGGCCGGCTGTTGTGGGCGGTGAAGCGCGGCCGCCACGCAGCGTAGCGCGCCACGTTGAGGGCAGCCAGCGGTTCGGACAGCGCCATCAACGCGGCGATCTCGCCGGCCGTCTTCGTGCGCAGCAGCGAAATCAGCTCGCCCGAGCGGGCCACGAACGGCGGCGTGGTGGTGGGCACTGCCGGCGCAGCGGCGGGCGATTCATAGTCGAGCGACTTGGCGGGGGACAACAGGTACAGCATGGGGCTGGATTATGGCCAGGCCTTCTTTTGCCCTTGCCTATCGAAAGTTCCGGCTCCGGCTGACCAGCCCCTGCAGCAGCGCCGAGTGGTCGATCATCTTCGCCGCCACCAAATGCATCACCGCATGCTCGGCGCTGCCTTCGCGCTGCCAGATGCCGTACACGGTGAGCAGCGTCGCGCCGAGCAGGGCCGTGCGCTGCGCCTCGGCCACGCGCGGCCAGACGATCACGTTGACGGCGCCGGTCTCGTCTTCGAGCGTCACAAAAACGGTGCCCTTGGCCGTCTCGGGCCGCTGGCGGTGCGTGACCAGGCCGCTGGCGCGCGCGAGGCGCCCGTTCGGGTAGCCGCGCAGCACCGCCGCGGGCTGGATGCGAAAGGCCGAGAGTTCCTCGCGCAGCAGCGCCAGCGGGTGGCTGGCCAGGCTCAGGCCGAGGGCGCGGTAGTCGGCCACCATGTTCTCGGCCTCGCTCGGCGCGGCGAGTTGCGCCGGGGCCTCGGCAACGCGCGTGGCGCGCAGCAACGCGGTCGGCCGGGTGTCGATGCCGGCCACCGCCCAGGCGGCCTGGTGGCGGTGCGCATTTTTCGACCCGAGCAGGGTTCGCAGCGCACCGGCCTGCGCCAGCGCCTGCAGTTCGCGTGCATCCAACGCGGCGCGGCGTGCCAGGTCTTCGGGGTCGATGAAGGGTGCTTGCGCGCGCGCGCTGACGATGCGCCGCGCGGCCTCGCTGCCGAGACCGCTGACCTGGTTCAAGCCCAGGCGCACCGCACGCAGCGCGTTGGGGTTGCTGCCGCCCGCGTCTTCCAGCGAGGCCTCGCCCCCGCTCACGCAGACATCGACCTCGCGCACTTCCACGCCGTGCGCGCGCGCGTCGCGCACCAGTTGCGCCGGGGCATAAAAACCCATCGGCTGGCTGTTCAGCAGCGCGGCGAGAAAGGCATCGGGGTGATGGCACTTGATCCAACTGCTCACGTAGGCCAGCAGCGCAAAGCCGGCAGCATGGCTCTCGGGGAATCCGTACTCGCCGAAGCCCTGGATCTGCTTGAAGATCGCCTCGGCAAAGTCGCGCTCGTAGCCCTTCTCGACCATCCGCCCGACCAGCCGCTCGTGGAACGGCCCGAGCCCGCCCTTGCGCTTCCAGGCCGCCATCGCGCGGCGCAGGCTGTCGGCCTCGCCGGGCGTGAAATCGGCCGCCAGGATGGCGAGCTGCATCACCTGTTCCTGGAAGATCGGCACGCCGCGGGTGCGCTCCAGCGCCTGCTTGACTTCATCACTTGGATAGACAACCTGGTCGAGCGGCAGCGCGCGGTTCTTGAGGTATGGATGGACCATGCCGCCCTGGATCGGCCCCGGCCGCACGATCGCCACTTCGACCACCAGGTCGTAGTAGGTGCGCGGCTGCAGGCGCGGCAGCATGCTCATCTGCGCGCGCGATTCGATCTGGAACACGCCCACGGTGTCGGCGCGGCAGATCATGTCGTAGGTGGCCGGGTCCTCCGCCGGCACATCCTGCATCTCGAATGACGGCCCCAAGACGCCTGCGGCGTCGTCGTCCCGCTCGCGGGCCGAGGCGAGCGAACCCGGCTCGGGGCGGCCCGGCGCCGGGTTCGGTTCACGGCCCAGCTTGGCGCCGATGAATTCCAGCGCGCGGCGGATCGCACTCAGCATGCCGAGTGCCAGCACATCGACTTTCAGCAACCCCAGCGTGTCGAGATCGTCCTTGTCCCATTGAATGACGCTCCTGTTTTCCATCGCCGCGTTCTCCACCGGCACCAGTTGCGCGATCTGTTCGCGCGCGATGAGGAAGCCGCCCGGATGCTGGCTCACGTGGCGCGGGAAGCCGAACAATTGGTGCGTCAGTTCCGTCCACAAGCGCACGATCGGCGCCTCGGGGTCGAAGCCGTTTTCGCGCAGGCGCTCGGGGGCGATGCCGCGGCCGTCGAACCAGTGCTGGCTCTTGGCCACCGCGGCGATGGCCACGAGGTCCAGGCCCAGCGCCCGGCCCATGTCGCGCAGCGCGGAACGCGGCCGGTAGCTGATGACCACGGCCGTCAGCGCCGCGCGGTGGCGACCGTACTTTCGGTAGATGTACTGGATCACTTCCTCGCGCCGCTGGTGCTCGAAATCGACATCGATGTCGGGCGGCTCGTTGCGCTCGGCACTGATGAAGCGCTCGAACAGCAGGTTGCCGCGATCGGGGTCGACTTCGGTCACCCCCAGGCAGTAGCAGACGGCCGAGTTGGCCGCACTGCCGCGCCCCTGGCACAGGATGCGCTGCGCGCGCGCCCACTGCACGATGTCGGCCACGGTCAGGAAGTAGGGCTCGTATTTCAGTTGCGCGATCAGCGCCAGCTCATGCTCGATCTGCGCCCGCACCTTGGCCGGCAGGCCCTGCGGGAAGCGCCGCAGCGCGCCCTCTTCCGTGAGCGCGCGCAAGTGGCTGGCCGGCGTGCTGCCGGGCGGCACGATCTCGTCGGGGTACTCGTAGCGCAGTTCGTCGAGCGAAAAGCTGCACTGGCCGGCGATCTCCAGCGTGGCTTGCAGCCATTCGGGCGGGTACAGCGCGCCCAGCCGGGCTCGCGAACGCAGGTGCGCCTCGGCGTTGGGCTCGAGCGCAAAGCCGCACTGCGCCACCGGCACGCCCAGGCGCGTGGCGGTGAGCGCGTCGTGCAGCGGCTTCCTCGACCGCACATGCATGCGCACGTCGCCCGCAGCCACCAGCGGCAGGCCGCTGAACTGCGCCACACGCTGCGCCCGTTCCAGCACGGCGTCGTCATCGGCACGGTGCAGCAGCTCGACGCCGATCGCGCAGCGGCCGGGCTGGAACCAGGTCTTGAGCCACATCGCGTGGGCAAACACGTCTTCGAAGGGCTGCCCCGGCGCCGGCAGCAGCAGCGCGAAGCAGCCGGGCAGGCCGGCCAGGTAGGGTGCGTGCGGCACCCGGCCTTCGAGGTCGGACGGGTGCGCGAGGTAGTGGCCCTTGGGCGCGCGGCGCCGGGCCACGGTGATCCACTCCGACAGGTTGCCGTAGCCGCGCCGCGTCTGCGCCAGCAGCACCAGCCGCGCGTGCAAGGCCGGCGCGCCAGCCGGCGTGGGCCCTGCAGGTGACGGCGGCGCCAATGTCAGCTGAATCTCGCTGCCGATGATCAGGTGCAGCTGCCGCCGCTTGGCCTCGCCATGCGCGCGCACCACGCCGGCCAGCGTGCATTCATCGGTGATGGCCAGCGCGCTGTAGCCGAGTTGCGCCGCGCGCGCTACCAGTTCCTCGGGGTGCGAAGCAGCGGTAAGGAAGCTGAAGTTGCTGCGGCAGTGCAGTTCGGCATAGGCGGGGAGCATGGCGGGGCGAGGCAGCGTTGAACGACGCAAATAGTACTGTTTTTATGTACAGTTTTTTTTTGTTCTGCCCGTCCAGGCGCGCCGGCAGGCACACTCCGAGGGCGGGCCGGCGCGGCCCGCGACTACCTGTTCGGCACTCTTCAGGAAACCAGCCGATGCGAACCGAGAAGCAAAAGATGCTCGCGGGCGAGCCCTACGACGCCGCCGACCCGACGCTGACGCTCGAGCGTCTGCAGGCGCGCCTGCTCTGTCGCGACCTGGCCGCGCTCGCGCCTGCCGAAACCGTGCGCGCGCAGGCGCTGCTGGCGCAGCTCATGGGCGCCGCCACCGACGCCCGCATCACGCCGCCGTTCTTCTGCGACTACGGCTACAACCTGCGGCTCGGCACGAACGTCTACTTCAATGTCAATTGCGTCGTGCTCGACGTGATGCCAGTCTCGATCGGCAGCCACACGATGTTCGGCCCCGGCGTGCACATCTACACCGCCATGCACCCGCTGGATGCGGCCGAGCGGCGGACGGGGCTTGAATCGGCCCGGCCGGTGACGATCGGTGCCGACGTGTGGGTGGGCGGCAGCGTCGTTGTCTGCCCCGGCGTGTCGATCGGCGACGGCGCGGTGATCGGCGCGGGCAGCGTCGTCACGCGCGACGTGCCGGCCGGCGTTTTCGCCGCCGGCAACCCGTGCCGGGTGCTGCGCACGCTGCCCTGACCGGCGCGGCGCCCGCCGCGGGCCGGGCGCGCGCTCGGTCAGCGCCTGTCAGAAGGAATAAGAGGCACCGATCGAATAGATGATCGGCCGGAAATCGATCGACGTCGTCAGCACCGTGCTGCCCGACGACACCACGTTGCTCTTCACCTTGGCCCCGGCAATGCTGGCGTACAGACCCACTTCCTTCGTCAACGCATAGTGAATACCCGCCTGCAGGGCCAGGCCGAACGAGTCGCCCATCTGCACGTCCGACGACAGCGTGGACTGGATGTTGGTGAACCGCGTGTAGTTCAGGCCCGCGCCGATGTACGGGCGCCAGGTGCTGTCCGGTTCGAAGAAGTGGTAGTTCACCAGCACCGTCGGCGCCACGATCTTGGCCGAGAAAATGTCGTTGCCGAGGAACGCCAGGCTGCCGGCTGCGTTGGCCTTGATCCGCGGCGGCACACCGAGCACGAGCTCGATGCCCACATTGGGCAACACCATGCGCTCGTAGGTGAAGATCGCCGTCGTCGCGTTCGACAGGCTCACGTCGGCGCCGGGGGGGATGCCGATGCCATTGATGCCGTCGTTCTTCGGATTCGGCTGGTACACCGACAGCGACAGCTTGACGACGTTTTCCTGCGCCTGCACGGCCGGGCTGCAAAGCAGCGCGGCAGCCGCCGCCAGGACAATCGAAGGAATGGTTTTCATGGGGATGGGGCCTCGTTGCAAGGGGTCAGATCCAGCCGAAGGACTTGAGCTGGGCTGCAAACAAGTCACCGATGATCTTGTGGCCGCCGGTGGTGGGGTGCACCCCGTCGGCAAAGAACCAGTTCGTCGCGCTGGCCCCCGCACGCAGCCCGTACCACGGCAGCCCAACGGTGCTGTTGCAGAACAGCGAGCTACCGTCTTGCACCGCGCCGCCGGTGATGGCCGCGATGGTCGCCGCGTCGCAGGCCGGCACGGTAGTGTTGGTGATGCCGTACTGGGCCGGGTCGGCGGCCACGCCTGCAAAGAGGGTCGCGGTGTCGATGATCTGCACCGGCTGCCCGGTCAGCCCGTTGCGCAGCCAGAGGTTGAAGTTCTGCGACAGCTGGGTCAGCACCGGCCGCAGCGCTGCCGGCAGCGAGTTGCCGAACGGCGTGCCGGCACTGTCGCTCAGCCCCATCACCGCCACGTAGACACCGCCCTTGGCCAGAATCTGCGTCGTCACGTCGTTGGCCAGTTCCTGCGCCGCCGTCTTCATGCCCTCCTGTGCCGTCTGCTGGGCGAGGAAGAGAGCCTGGTTGGCCTGGTCGGGCGTGAGCTTGCCGGCCGCCGCGTCGGCCTGAATCTGCGCCGCGGCAGCGGCGAAGCCACCGAACTGCGCGAACACGTCGTTGTTGCCGCCATAGACGAGGATCAGGTCACTGCTCTTGAAGCTGCCGAAGCGGGCCAGGTGGTTGGCGATCTGCGTCACCATGGGCACCGTCAGCGCACCACCGGCATGGCCGATGCCGTCGGGGTTGGTCACCCGCGAGCCGCCCTGGCCATAGCCGGTGCAGGTGCCGGCCAGCGCCGGGTTGGCTGCGGCCGGGCACATCACCGACGTGCCGGCGAACCCCACTTCGGCCGGCGTGATGATCAGACCCAGCGCGGTGGCCAGGTTCTCGACCCAGACGGTGCCGGTGGCGCTGTTGGTCGTGAACTTGCCGCCGATGTACGGCGCCGCACCGTTGGCGGTGACGGAGGTGGCCGGGGTGTAGGCCCCGACGTCGCTCAAGCTGTCGCCGAACGACACCACGGCCGTGAACGTGCCCTTCGCCGTGGGCGCGCCGGCTGGCGAGCCGCTGCCAGGAACGTCGGGGTCGCCGCCGCCGCACGCGGCCAGCAGCAAGGCAGACAGGACCCACGGGCCCAGGGTACGGATGGCTCTCATGCGCAAAACCTCGCTGATTCGGTCGGAAGCGAACGGTCGTTCGGGTCAGCGCCGACTCTACGGCGGCGCGGCCCCGGCGGCCGCGCAGGGAAACCCTGCGCTCCCGGGCGAGGCCGGGCATGCCGCGGCGCGGGCGGCGCGGGCGGCGCGGGCGGCCAGGGTCGCCTACGATGGCGCGGCACAACCGAAAGGAGCCCCCAATGACCGCTGCCAC
>JANOVJ010000346.1:0-1568 GCA_031417295.1 bacterium
CAGCGCCGGGTTGAAGAGGATCGATCGCGCCCAGCCTTCACCGGCACCGAGGGTGTCGCCGTAGGAAAAACCGCCGCAGGCGACGAAGCCCTGGAACTGGTCGAGCCGCGCGCGGCCGGCCTGCAAGTCGCTCATGTGCACATCAAAGGTGTCGAAGCCGGCCTGCGCCGTTGCATAGCTCATCTCGACATGGCTGTTGACGCCCTGCTCGCGCAGGATGGCGAGCTTCGGCCGCGCGCTGTGAATGAACGGCGCAGCCAGGTTCTCGGCCGGGTCGAAGCTCAGGTGCAGGTGCAGGCCGGGGTCGCCGGCCACACCCGCCGCCGCGTGCTCGGCGTCGGCGCAGGCCGGGTTGTCGCGGAGTTGGGCGATGCGCCAACTGACCTCGTCCCAGGTCTGGTGGAGTTGTTCGAGTGGCGCGCTGAACACGGCCTTCGCGTCGCGCCAGACCTCGACCACACCGCGCGGGTTCGGCTTGCCGATGGCGTGGCTGTGCTGGCTCAGGCCGTGTTCGCGCAGCGTGGCAAATACGGCGTCGCGGTCTTCGGCGCGCACCTGGATCACCACGCCCAGTTCCTCGCAGAACAGCGCCTTGAGCGTGAGTTCGTTGCGCCGCTCGCCGATCTGCGCGGCCCAGTTCTTCGAGTCGCCATGCTCGGCGCGGCTGTCGGCAATGCCGTCGCCCTCGGTCACCAGCATGTCCACATTCAGGCTCACGCCGCAATGGCCGGCGAAGGCCATTTCACAAACGGTCGCCCACAACCCGCCGTCACTGCGGTCGTGGTAGGCGAGCAGGCGGCCGTCGGCGCGCAGACGGTTGATGGCGCTGAAGAGCCGGCGCAGCAGCGCCGGGTCATCGAGGTCGGGCACGCTGTCACCGGTCTGGTTCAGCGTCTGCGCGAGGATCGAACCCGCCATGCGGTTGCGGCCCTGCCCGAGGTCGATCAGGATCAGCGCGGTGTCGCCCGCCTGAAGCTGCGGCGTCAGCGTGCGCCGCACGTCGGCCAGGGTCGCGAAGGCGGTGACGATCAACGACACCGGCGCCGTCACCTGCTTCACGTCGTCGCCCTCGGTCCAGCGCATGCGCATCGACAAGCTGTCTTTGCCCACCGGCACGCTGATGCCGAGCGCCGGGCACAGTTCCATCCCGACCGCACGCACCGTGTCGTACAACGCGGCGTCTTCGCCCGGCTCGCCGCAGGCCGCCATCCAGTTGCAGCTGAGCTTGACGCGGCTGAGTTCCACCGGCGCCGCGAGCAGGTTGGTCAGTGCCTCGGCGACGGCCATCCGGCCCGAGGCCGGCGCGTCGAGCGCGGCCAGCGGTGTGCGCTCGCCCAGGCTCATGGCTTCGCCGCGCAGGCCGCTGAAGTCGGCCAGCGTCACCGCGCAATCGGCCACCGGCACCTGCCACGGGCCGACCATCGGATCGCGGTGGCTCAAGCCGCCCACCGTGCGGTCGCCAATGGTGACGAGGAACCGCTTGCTCGCGACGGTCGGGTGGCGCAGCACGTCGAAGGCTGCCTCCTCGAGCGACACACCGGTCAGGGCCAGCGGGCTGCCTTGCCAGG
>JANOVJ010000347.1:0-1922 GCA_031417295.1 bacterium
GCTGATGCTCGGCGAGATCTTGCTTGCGGCCGGCATGCCGCCGGGCGCCGTGAACATCCTGGTCGGGCAGGGCCGTGTGGTCGGCGAGGTGATGGTCACGCACCCGGACGTGGACATGCTCTCGTTCACCGGCTCCACCGCGGTCGGCAAGCAGGCCGTCGCCAAGGCGGCCCAGACCTTGAAGAAGGTGTCGATGGAACTGGGCGGCAAGAACCCGCAGATCATCTTCGCCGACTGCGACTTCGACGCCGCCGTCGATGCCGCGGTGATGGGCATCTACTTCAACGCCGGGCAATGCTGCAACAGCGGCAGCCGCGTGCTGGTGCAAGCGTCGATTGCCGAGCGCTTCACCGCCGCGGTGGTCGAGCGTTCCAGGGCCGTGGTCGTGGGCGACCCGCTACTGCCGGGGGTGCAGGTGGGCGCCATCACCACCGAGCGGCAACTCGACACCATCCTCGGCTACATCGCCGGTGCGCGGGCCGCGGGCGCAACGGTCGCGCTGGGCGGCGAGCGCATCGCGACACGCGGCCTGTACATCGAGCCGACCGTCATCACCGGCGTGACGCCAGCAATGGCCATCGCCCGCGAAGAGGTGTTCGGCCCGGTGCTGGCGGTGCTGACCTTCAACACCCTCGAAGAGGCGGTGGCGCTGGCCAACGCGACGCTGTACGGCCTGTCGGCCGCCGTGTGGAGCCGGGATTTCGACACCTGCCTGGCAGCGGCGCGCGGCATCAAGGCCGGCACCGTCTGGATCAACACCTTCCTCGAAGGCCATGCCGAGCTGCCCTTCGGCGGCTACCGCGAAAGCGGCATCGGCCGCGAACTCGGCCGCCTGGCGACCGAGGACTACACCGAAACCAAGACCCTGCACATGCACCTCGGCGCGCGCACCGACTGGTATGTACCGCGCGCCTGATCGACCCCATTCTTTCTCGACCCACAACCCCTGGAGACTTCGCAACATGAACAAGCACTTCCTCACCCTGGCCATCGCCGCCGCCTTCAGCTTGCCCGCCGCTGCGCAGCAAAGCGTTGAAGTCCTGCACTGGTGGACGTCCGGCGGCGAAGCCGCGGCGCTCAACGTGCTGAAGGGCAACCTCGAAAAGCAGGGCATCAAGTGGAACGACATGCCGGTCGCCGGTGGCGGCGGCGAGGCGGCGATGACGGCGGTGCGCGCCCGCGTGACCGCGGGCAATCCGCCCACCGCGGTGCAGATGCTCGGCTACGACATCATCGACTGGGGCAAGCAGGGCGTGCTGGCCGACCTGAACCCGCTGGCCGCCAGGGAAGGCTGGGACAAGACCGTGCCCAAGGCCTTGCAGCAGTTCTCCAAGGTGGACGGAAAGTGGATCGCTGCGCCGGTGAACGTGCACTCGACCAACTGGGTCTGGGCCAACAAGGAAGTGCTCGACAAGGCCGGGGTGACCACCGAGCCGAAGAACTGGGACGAGTTCATCGCCGCCGCCGAGAAGGTGCAGAAGGCCGGCTTCATCGCGCTGGCCCATGGCGGCCAGCCGTGGCAGGAAGCGACCGTGTTCGACGGCGTCGTGCTCGCCACCGGCGGCGTCGACTACTACCGCAAGGCCTTCATCGAGCGCGACCCGAAGGCGCTGAATTCGGCTACCACCGAGCTGGTGTTCAAGCGCATGTCGCAGCTGCGCAAGCTGGTCGACAAGGATTTTTCGGGCCGTGACTGGAACGTGGCTTCGGGCATGGTCATCAGCGGCAAGGCGGGCTTTCAGATCATGGGCGACTGGGCCAAGGGCGAGTTCGTCAACGCCAAGAAGCTGCCGGGCAAGGACTTCCTGTGCTGGCGCATCCCGGGCACGCAGGGCATGGTGTCGTTCAACTCCGACCAGTTCGCGATGTTCAAGGTCGGCGCCGACAAGGTCGAGGCGCAGAACAAGATGGCCAGCGCGGTG
>JANOVJ010000348.1:0-11919 GCA_031417295.1 bacterium
CACTGCCACAAGAGCCACCACACGATGAACGCGATGGGCCACGACGTGCCGACGATGATCGGCGTCGACCACCGCGGCATCGCCAAACAGATCACCCAGTTGATCCCCGACTACATGGCGATGGGCGAGCGCGGCATGAAGGACATGACCGAAATGGAGATGCCGCTGCCCGACAACACGGCCGCGATGATGACCGGCACCGGCCCCTTCGGCGCGGTCGGCATGGGCGGCATGTTCAGCGTGCTCAAGGTGCGCAAGGACCAGAGGCCCGGCGACTACAGCGACCCGGGCTGGTACCCGCAGCCGGCCGGCACCGTGGCTTACGAGTTCACCGGCGCGCTGCCCGACCCGGCGCGCTTCAAGGCCGAGGGCACGGGCTCGATGCCGCCGCTCGGCCGGCCCGCCGTCGACACCGAAGTCACGGTGCGCAAGCCAGCGGGCGGCCACTCCGGCCATTGAAGCGATGGCGGACTCTTTCAACCTCGACCGACACCAAAGGACGCCCGTGAAATCGATCAAGACGCTCTTGCTGGCCGCCGCGCTGGCCACCGCCGGGCCCGCCCTGGCCCACGGTGACGCAGTCCACGCCAAGAAAGCCGGCCCGGTGACGAAGGAACAGAAGGACTGGGGCATTGCCGGCGATGCGAAGCCGGGCCTGCGCACGGTCGAATTCAAGATGACCGACAACATGCGGTTCACGCCCGACAAGCTCGAAGTCAGGCAGGGCGAGACCGTCCGGCTCGTGCTCCGGAACAACGGCGCGGTGCTGCACGAGTTCGTGCTCGGCACGAAGAAGGAACTCGACGAACACGCGGCGCTGATGCTCAAGTTTCCGACCATGGAACACAGCGAGCCGTACATGGCGCACGTAGCGCCGGGCAAGACTGGCGAGATCGTGTGGAACTTCAACCGTGCCGGCGACTTCGACTTCGCCTGCCTCATTGCCGGCCATTACCAGGCCGGCATGGTCGGCAAGGTGAAGGTGGTCGCGTCGGCGGCGGGCGCGGCCGGCCACAAGCACTGACGCCCGCGCCCGCCCGACTTTTTTTGCCCCCTGTTGTGTACCCCTCACTCCAAAGGAAACCGACCATGAAAACCCCTCTCAAGGCCTGGCTCGCCGCATCGGCATTGGCGCTGGCCCTGCCTCTGCCGGGATGGGCCGCTGGCGACACGACCGACGGCGAAGTGCGCAAGATCGACCTGGAAGCCGGCAAGATCACGCTCAGGCACGCCGAGATCAAGAACCTGGACATGCCCGGCATGACGATGGTCTTCGTGGTCAAGGACAAGGCCCTGCTCGACAAGCTCAAAGCCGGCGACAAGGTGAAGTTCAAGGCCATCAACGACGCCGGCAAGTTCACCGTCACCGAGATCCAGCTGGCGCCATGACCGCGTGACCCGCGCCATGACCGCAGCTTCGCTGTCAGGCCTTGCCGGCATCGCGCTGGTGGCGACACTCGCGGCTGCGGGCTGGGCGACACGCGATTGTTTGCTGCTCACCACGAGCATGGTGCTGGCCTACCGGCTGTTCCTGTTGCGCATGGACCGCGGTGCGCCTTGGCGCGTGCTGACGGCTGCGTTCAATGCCTTGGCTGCCGGCACGTTGACGGGCGCGGCGGGCATCGCGATGGTGGCCGGCGTCGCTGCGGTGGGTTTGGGCTGGTGGCATCCGGTCGCGCCGCACCCGGCGTTGTCGTTGCCGCTGCTCGCCGCAGCGGCGGCGTGGTGCTGCCTTGCGCGCAACAGCAGCGTCGGCGCGCTGGCAGAACTCCGCCTGTGGCTGTGGATGTTCGGCGGTGCGCTGCTCTCGATCGAGGCTCAGCGTGGCGGCGTACAAATTGCGCCGTGCCTCTTTGTCCTGGCGGTCGGCGTGGCGATGTCGCGGGCCGGTTGGCGTCTTGCCAGCGTCACCACCTCGGTGTTGCTGCGCGCAGGCGGCGAGCGGCAATGAACTGCCCGCGATGACCCACGCCATGCTGTACCTTTCGCGCATCGTGCTGGCGCCGCGTAACCGGGTATCGAGGTGCGGCTGTTCGGCCCGCTTTACTGGAGGGAAAGCTGCGGCTGTGCGCGCGGGCCCGGGTTCGCCGTCGATGGTGAACGGCTGAATCGGCGTCGAGCACGGTGCAGTCGACGACCGCTCCGACATCCCCTGTCCACCCGCGGAGAATGCGATGAGCGAAACCGGACTGGAGCCCAACATGCCCGCCGACCACAGCGCACACCGCCACGCGGGGGATCGAGCCGAGCTGGCCATGAAGGACCCCGTATGCGGCATGGCAGTGACCGACCGCTCGCCGCATTCGCTGCACCACGAGGGCCGGCCGGTCTACTTTTGCAGTGCCGGCTGCAAGGCGAAGTTCAGCGCCGACCCGGCACGCTATGCGGTGCTTGCAGTGCCCCCGCCGCGCGGCCCCGCGCCGGCCGAGCCCCGCACGCTGTCGATCGCCACGGAGCCCACTGCCGCGGCCACCTACACCTGCCCGATGCACCCGGAAATCCGCCAGGACCACCCCGGCAACTGCCCCAAGTGCGGCATGACGCTGGAGCCGCTGCTGCCCTCGCTGGAGGCCAACGACGACAACCCTGAGCTGCGCGACTTCACGCGGCGCTTCTGGTGGACGCTGCCGCTGACCGCCATCGTCACCGTGCTGGCGATGTTCGGCCACCGCCTCGGCTTGTTCCCGATGGCCACGCAAAGCTGGGTCGAACTCGTGCTGGCGGCACCGGTGGTGCTGTGGGCGGGCTGGCCGTTCTTCGTCCGCGGCGTGCAGTCGGTGGCGAACCGCAGCCCGAACATGTGGACGCTGATTGCGCTGGGCACGGCCGCGGCATCGATCTACAGCGTCGTCGCCACCGTGGCCCCGGGCGTGTTCCCGGCCACGTTCAGCGCGATGGGCCGGGTGGCGGTGTACTACGAGGCCGCCGCGGTGATCATCTCGCTCACGCTGCTGGGCCAGATGCTGGAGTTGAAGGCGCGCTCGCAGACCTCGGCCGCCATCAAGTCGCTGCTCGGCCTGGCACCGAAGACGGCCCGCCGCATCCAGCCCGACGGCAGCGAGGAAGACGTGCCGCTGACGCATGTGCACGTGGGCGACCTGCTGCGCGTGCGGCCGGGCGAGAAGGTGCCGACCGACGGCGTCGTCGTCGAAGGCCACAGCGCGGTCGATGAATCGATGCTCACCGGCGAACCGCTGCCGGTCTCCAAGCAGGCCGGCGACAAGCTGATCGGCGCGACCTTGAACACCTCGGGCGCGATGGTGATGCGCTCCGAGCGCGTCGGCGCGCAGACGATGCTGTCGCAGATCGTGCAGATGGTGGCGCAGGCGCAGCGCTCGAAGGCGCCGATGCAGCGCATGGCCGACCAGGTGGCCGGCAAGTTCGTGCTCGTCGTGGTCGGCATCGCTGCGCTCACGTTGGTCGTGTGGGGCTGGTTCGGGCCCGAGCCGAGCTGGGTCTACGGCCTCGTCAATGCGGTGGCGGTGTTGATCATCGCCTGCCCCTGCGCGCTGGGCCTGGCGACACCGATGTCGATCATGGTCGCCACCGGCAACGCGGCGACGAAGGGCGTGCTGTTCCGCGACGCCGCCGCGATCGAGAACCTGCGCAAGGTCGACACGCTGATCGTCGACAAGACCGGCACGCTGACCGAAGGCAAACCGGCCTTCGAGCGCGCGGTGCCGGTGGAGGGCGGGAGTGCCGACGAGGTGCTGCGGCTCGCGGCGAGCCTGGACCAGGGCAGCGAACACCCGCTGGCCGACGCCATCGTGCGTGCGGCGCGCGAACGCGGGCTGGCGCTCGACAAGCCCGAGCGCTTCGAGTCGAGCACCGGCATCGGCGTGCGCGGGCAGATCGGCACCCGCCAGCTGGCACTCGGCAACACCGCGCTGATGCAGCAGGTGGGCGTGCCGGTCGAGGCCTTGGTGGCCCGGGCCGAAGCGCTGCGCTCCGAAGGCGCCAGCGTGATGTACCTGGCGGCGGACGGCCAGGCGCTGGGCCTGCTTGCGGTGTCGGACCCGGTCAAGGCAAGCACCCCCGAAGCGCTGGCGGGCCTGCGGGCGGCCGGCGTGCAGGTCATCATGGCCACAGGCGATGGCGTGACCACCGCGAAGGCCGTCGCGGCGCGGCTGGGCATCGCCGAGTTCCACGGCGAGGTGAAGCCGGCCGACAAGCTGGCCCTGGTCGAGCGGCTGCAGCAGGAAGGGCATGTGGTTGCGATGGCCGGCGACGGCATCAACGACGCCCCGGCCCTGGCCCGCGCCGACGTGGGCATCGCGATGGGCACGGGCACCGACGTGGCGATGAACAGCGCGCAGCTCACGCTGGTCAAGGGCGATCTGCGCGGCATCATGGTGGCGCGCGATATTTCGCAGGCGACCATCGCCAACATGAAGCAGAACCTGGGGTTCGCCTTCGTCTACAACGCCCTCGGCATCCCGCTCGCGGCCGGGCTGCTGTACCCGTTCACCGGCTGGCTGCTGTCGCCGATGATTGCGGCCCTGGCCATGAGCCTGAGCTCGGCGTCCGTCATCACCAACGCACTGCGTTTGAGAGGAGCAAACCATGATGAAGGCACTTCAACCCGCAACCCGCTCGGGACCCCGCCGCCCAGTGCGAGCGCTCGTTCTGGCGCTGGCGGCCATGGCCAGTAGCGCGATGGCCGCCGATGAGGTCGACATCGCGTGGGACGCCAACGGGCGCTTCGAGCGCGCGCTCACCGTGGCGCCGGGCAAGTTCGCCGAACTCTGCGCCAAGCTGCCGGCCGGCCTGAAGCTGCGCTGGGATTTCGAGGCCAGCGCGTCGCTCGACTTCAACGTGCACTACCACCTCGGCAAGGCGGTGGTGTTCCCGGCCAAGCTCGCGGCGGTGGCGACGGCCAAGGGCACCCTCGACACGAAGACCGCGCAGGACTACTGCTGGATGTGGAGCAACAAGTCGGCCGCGCCCGCGACGTTCACGGTGCGGTTGCAACGTTGACACGTGCCGCTACCGAGGTCGATGCGGTCGGGCTTGGCCGCACCGCCTTCATGCGCGCAGGCGAACCGGGTATCCGCCACGCGATGACGCACTTCGGGGTCGTGCTCAAGCCGGCACGTACCCCGCTTCGCTGATCGCCGACGCGATGGTCCCGCGGTCCTTGGCCGATTCAACGCGAACCCGGTGGCTGGCCAGGTCGATCTCGACCGACGCCTGCGGGTCGACTTGCTTGATGGCCTGGGTGACGACACCGACACAGTGGCCGCAGGTCATGGTCGGCAGGGTGAATTCGAGCATGGCGGGGCCTCATGGATTGGGAAGATCGTATAGGTTCGACCTTGCCATGGTGGTAAGGTCAAGAAGAATTCTGTCAGGCCCTGCGGCCGCAAGGGTGTTGTCGCGGTACTGGTTTGACATTCCCATGATGGAAAGCTTGAAACTGCCCCCAGGTTGAACTGCGGCCCCCTGCTCCTCGGCCGCGCCCCAAGGCCGCACCCCATGAATGCCCTCGTTGCCCCCGCTCTGAAACCCGGCGCCCTGCTCGACTGGAACCTGCCGATCGAGGGCATGACCTGCGCCTCGTGCGTTGCCCGCGTCGAACGCGCGCTGCAAAAAATCCCCGGTGTGGCCGAGGCCAGCGTGAACCTGGCGACCGAGGCCGCCAGCGTGCGCTCAGGCCCGGGCATCGGCCTGGCCGAGCTGCGCGCCGCGGTGGAGAAGGCCGGCTACACGCTCGGCGAGCGCAGCGTGTCGCTGGCGATCGAGGGCATGACCTGCGCTTCGTGCGCCTCCAGGGTCGAGAAGGCGCTGCTGCGCGTGCCCGGCGTGGTGCGAGCCGAGGTCAACCTGGCGACCGAGGCCGCCAGCGTGACACTGGCCACGCGCCACATCGATGAGGCGGCGCTCGTGGCCGCCGTCGAGCGGGCGGGTTATGGGGCCCGGCCGCGGCACGCCGACGCTCCGGCGGGTGCGGCGGTTGCGGGCGCCGCTTCGCGGAGTGCGCCCGAATGGTGGCCGGTGGCGGCTGCCGCCGTGCTTTCGAGCCCGCTGGTGCTGCCCATGATCGGCCTGCTGTTCGGCCAGCACTGGATGCTCCCCGGCTGGGTTCAATGGGCTCTCGCCACCCCGGTGCAGTTCTGGCTCGGTGCCCGCTTCTACCGTGCCGGCTGGAAGGCCGTCAGGGCCGGCAGCGGCAACATGGACCTGCTGGTCGCGCTCGGTACCAGCGCCGGCTACGGCCTGAGCGTGGTGCAACTGCTGCGCTACGGCAGCAACGCGATGCCGCACCTGTATTTCGAGGCCTCGGCCGTCGTCATCACGCTGGTCCTGCTCGGCAAGTGGATGGAGACGCGCGCCAAGCGCCAGACCACCGAGGCGATACGCGCGCTGAACGCGCTGCGCCCGGAAACCGCCCGCGTGCGCCGGGACGGCATCGACACCGAGCTGCCGGTGTCGCAGGTGCACGTGGGCGACCTCGTGGTCGTGCGGCCCGGCGAGCGGCTGCCCACGGACGGCGAAGTGCAAGAAGGCAGCAGCGATGTCGATGAATCGCTGATCACCGGCGAGAGCCTGCCGGTGGCCAAGCACCCGGGCGACACCGTCACCGGTGGTGCCGTCAACGGCGAAGGCCTGCTGGTCGTGCGGACGCGCGCGGTTGGTGCCGAATCGACCCTCGCGCGCATCGTGCGGCTGGTCGAATCGGCGCAGGCGAAGAAGGCGCCGATCCAGCGGCTGGTCGACAGGGTCAGCACGGTATTCGTGCCGGTGGTGATCGGCATCGCGTGGGTCACGGTGCTCGGTTGGGGCTTCGCCACTGGCGATTGGGAATCGGCGATCCTGAATGCGGTGGCAGTGCTCGTGATCGCCTGCCCCTGCGCGCTCGGCCTGGCCACGCCGACGGCGATCATGGTGGGCACCGGCGCTGCCGCCAGGCGTGGCATCCTGATCAAGGACGCCGAAGCGTTGGAAGTGGCGCATGGCGTGACGGTGGTTGCCTTCGACAAGACCGGCACGCTGACGGTGGGCAAGCCGGCGCTGATGGCCGCGGTGCCGGCCGGCCCTCACTTGCAGTGCGCGCTCCGGCTTGCAAGCCGGAGCTGCTCCGCGGGCTCGCCGCACGCGGCTCGAAAGCCCCGCTGCGCCCCCCACCCTCTCCCGCCACCGGGAGAGGGAGCAAGGCAGCTTGACGCGATGCGCGGTGCCGCACCTGACATTGACCGTGCAGCGCTGCTGGCCGCGGCCGCTGCGGTGCAGGCCGGCAGCGAGCATCCACTGGCTTCCGCGGTGACGAGCTCGGCCCAGAGCGAGGGGCTGGTCGTGGCGCCCGCCACCGGCGTGCGAGCGGTGGCGGGCCGCGGCGTCGCGGCGGTCGTGGCGGGCCGCGAACTGCGGCTCGGCAGCACCCGCTTCATGCACGAGCTGGGCGTCGATGTCGCGCCGCTGGCCGCTGACGCCGCCGCATGGCAGGCGCGCGGCTGCACCGTGTCGTGGCTCGCCGAGTTGCCGCCGAACCCGCCACCGGGTACGCCGACGCGCCCGTCGGCGGTGCCGCGATTGCTCGGCCTGCTGGCGTTCGGCGACGCCACCAAGGCCAGCGCCGCTCCGGCCGTGCGGGCCTTGCAGACGATGGGCATCCGCTCCGTGCTCATCACCGGCGACAACGCGGGCAGCGCGCAGGCGGTGGCCCAAGCCGTGGGCATCACCGAAACCCATGCCGACGTGCTGCCCGAGAACAAGGCCGCGATCGTGGCGCAACTGAAAGCCGGCGGCGAACGGGTCGCGATGGTTGGCGACGGCATCAACGACGCGCCCGCGCTCGCAATCGCCGACGTGGGCATTGCCATGTCCACCGGCACCGATGTGGCGATGCACACGGCCGGCATCACGCTGATGCGCGGCGACCCGGCGCTGGTGGCCGACGCGATCGACATCTCGCGCCGCACCTACGCCAAGATCCGCCAGAACCTGTTCTGGGCCTTCGTCTACAACGTCGTCGGCATCCCGCTCGCGGCGTTCGGCCTGCTGAACCCGGTGATCGCGGGTGCGGCGATGGCGTTGAGCAGCGTCAGCGTGGTCAGCAATGCGCTGCTGTTGCGGCGCTGGAAGGGAGCCCCTCGATGATGAACAACGATGGCGCGCAATTCAACATCGGCGAGGCCGCGGCACGTTCGGGCGTTTCGGCCAAGATGGTGCGGCACTACGAATCGCTGGGCCTGTTGCCGAAGGTGTCGCGCACGGATGCGGGCTATCGACGCTATGGCGACAAGGAAGTGCATTCGCTGCGCTTCATCCGCCGCTCGCGCGACCTGGGTTTCAGCATGGCCGAGATCGCCGAACTGCTCAAGCTCTGGCAGAACCGCCGCCGCGCGAGCAGCGACGTGAAACGCATCGCCTTGCGGCACGTGGCCGACCTCGATACCCGCATGGCGGCGATGGCCGAGATGCGCGATTCGCTGAAGCACCTGGCCGCCTGCTGCAGCGGCGACAGCCGGCCCGAGTGCCCGATTCTTGAAGATTTGGCGGGCGACGCTTCGGCCTCAGCGTAGCCGCCCGGATGCTCCTTGGGCGGATCTCAGACCGGGTTGGTCACACCCGCCGATCAAGATTACGATCGACCCACGGCGCGAGCGATGCGGAACCGAGAACCATCCGCGAGCAGACGGTTGCACTCTTTCCGGACGACGTCGTAGCACTCGCACGCGCTCCTTTGCAGACCGGATCGATCGGTCACGGTGATGTGGCCGCGACGGTAGCGAATGTATCCAGCTTGCTGCAGCTTGCCGGCCGCCTCGGTAATGCCTTCGCGGCGCACGCCGAGCATGCTGGCGATGAGCTCCTGAGTCATGACCAACTCACCCGAATCAATTCTGTCGAGGGTTGCCAGCAGCCAGCGACAAAGCTGCTGCTCGACTGAATGGTGTCGATTGCAGACCGCCAACTGCGCCATCTGTGTGATCAGCGCTTGTGTGTACCGCAGGAACAAACGCTGCATCGGGCCGGCACGATCAAATTCGTGCATCACGGTGCGCCGCTCCAGCCGGTAGCCATGGCCCGCGGTCTGCACGACGGCCGAGCTGGGGGTGGTGTTCCCTCCCAGGAAAAGCGAAATGCCGACGACCCCCTCGTTGCCCACGCCCGACGTTTCAGCAGACGCTCCGGACTCCATCACATAGTGCAGCGAAACGATGGCGGTGGTCGGGAAATACGCATGCTGCAACTGCACGCCAGGCTCGTAGAGCGTGTCGCCCAGCAGCATCGGCACCAGCTCAAGATGAGCCACCAACGATTCGAAATCGACCGAAGGCAACGCGGCAAGCAAATGATTCTGCTGCGGGCTGTGCGGCAAGTCCATTACCGATCATCCAACCCGGCTGCCCTGCCCTTTGGCGTCACCTCCACGCCGATTCCGCGGTAGCCCGTGAACCGACAGGACTCGTCGAACATCGGCTCACCGCTGACCCGGAAATGCTGCTCCGAACCGTCGGCGTTGATCCGGCTGAACGCGAAGTCGAGGAAGGGTTGCCGGGCTGCGATCTTGGCCTGGAGCAACGCCCTCTCGGCTTCGTTCCAGCCCGTGGCGCCGCCCCCGTGGCCTTCGCCCAGAAACGCCGGCATACCGATGCCCACCATCTCCAGCGCGGGGCCGGACACCTGAGTGAAATTGCCCGTTTCGTTCTGTTCCCAGTACCAGTCGGAGGCCAGCTCGGTCAGGCGGCGAAAGCGAAGCTCGCTCGCGCGCAGTTCGGCGGTGCGTTCACGCACCGTTTGCTCAAGCACTTCGTTGTAGCTCTCCAGCCGCTTGTAAAGGAGCCGCACTTCCAGCATGTTGTGGATGCGCGTCTTGACTTCGATCAGATCGAACGGCTTGCTGATGAAGTCCTTGGCGCCGGCCTGCAATGCGCGCAGTTTGTGAGCGGGTTGGGCCGTCAGTACGACGACCGGCAGGTAGCTGTCGGCAGCGTTTTCCTTCAAGGCTTCCATCACCTCGAAACCGTCCATGCCCGGCATCTGAAGATCGAGCAGGATCAGGTCGTAGTGGTTCTTTCGATGCAGCGCGGAGACATCCCGGGGCGTCGTTATCGAGGTGACGTTCACATAGCCCGCGTCTCCCAGCAGCCGCTCCAGGAGCTTCACGTTGGCGTCCTGGTCGTCGACGATCAGGATGCCGGCCTTCAGGATGTCCGACGCGTTCAGCATCATGAGGTTTGTCCGACGTTTGACTGGAGCGATCCAGCCTCTGCGTGCTTCAGGGCCAAGTCGAGCGTGTCCATGAACTCCACCACCTTGATCGGTTTGGTGAGGTAGCGAAAGAAGCCCGCCTCAAGGCCTCTTTCGATGTCGCGGGGCATCGCGTTCGCACTGAGGGCGATCACGGGGATGGCCGCCGTAACCGGGTCATCGGCCAATATTCTCAATGCCTTCAGGCCGCTGATTCCCGGCAAGTTGATGTCCATCAGAATGACATCGGGCCGAGATTCGCGGGCGATCTCGATGCCCCGGTTACCGTCTCTCGCACTCAGCAGGCGAACATCGCTTCGGCGCGCGATGAGTCTTTCGACCAGCATCAGATTCGCGGGGTTGTCTTCGACGTACAGCAGGGTGTAGACCTGTGCCTGGCCATCCAACAAGGCAGGCGACATGACCAGGGGTTCGGCCTTTTCGGAGGCCAGGTCCAGCGAGGTTGTTGCAATCAACTCGACCCAGAACACACTGCCAACGCCGACGACGCTCTCCACACCGATCTCGCCGCCCATCAATTCGGCCAGGCGCTTGCAAACCACCAGGCCGATGCCGGTGCCTTCTTCGATGCCAGACTCCTGGCCGAGTCGATTGAACGGTTGAAAAAGTTGGGCAAGCTTTTCCGCTGACAGGCCTTCGCCGGTATCACGAAAGCTGATGCGCGTGCGCTGTTCGGTGCTGGCGCTGCATGTCACCTCGACCAGCCCGCCGACACGGTTGTATTTGATCGCGTTGGAGAGCAGGTTGATGAAGATCTGCTTCACCCTCGTGCGGTCGGCTTTGACGAAATCCAGACCGTCGCGCCCCGCAAAATTGACGCGGATGCCGCTCTTCTGGGCCTGCGGCTCGATCATCGCGTGGCAATCACTCAGCACGTCGGCGAGCGAAATGCACTCTGGCGACAGCGACAGCTTGCCGGACTCGATCAACGACAAGTCAAGGATTTCGTTGATCAACTCCAGCAAATACCAACCGGCCTGCAGGATCTGGTCGACACTTTCCTTCTGGTTTGGCGTTGGCGGCGGCGTACCCGATTCGATCAACTGTGCGAACCCGAGGATCGCATTGAGCGGCGAGCGCAACTCGTGGCTCATGCTGGACAAGAAGTCTGACTTTGCAAGGTTGGCCCTTTCGGCCACCGACTTCGCGCGCTCCAATTCGGCGTTCATTTCCTGCCGCGCCTCTTCGGCCTGCTTGCGCGCGGTGTTGTCGGTGCCGATCAGCAAGTAGCCGATGATGGCGTCCCGCACGTCCCGCAGCGCCGTGACCGAGACCACCGCGGGAAAACGGCTGCCGTCCTTTCGGGCGTAAGTCAGTTCGTAGATGTCTTCAATGCCGCGCGAGGCTTTGAACACCAGCGCCTCGAAGCCGGGCCTGATTTCGGTTCCCAACTCGAAGCTCAGGGCTTTGGCCCGAGCGATCAACTCCTGGGGGTCGGAAATGTCCGCCGGAGTGATCTTGTTCGTTACCTCGGCAGCGGTATAGCCGAGCATGCGCTCGGCGCCCACGTTGAATATCTGAATGACACCTCTCGCGTCGGTCGCGACGCTGGAAAACATCGCGCTGTTGAAAATGGCGGTTTGCAGGGCACCCGCCTGCAACAGCGCTTCTTCCGCTTGCTTGCGTGCGGTGTTGTCGGTGCCAATCAGCAAGTAGCCGATGACGGCGTCTTCAGCGTCGCGCAAGGCCGTGACCGAAACCACT
>JANOVJ010000349.1:0-4807 GCA_031417295.1 bacterium
GCGAACGAAGTGAGCTTGGGGCGGTCATCCACTCAGACTCCCCACACGATGTCGGCCCCGGCGGCTTGCGAGCGCTTGATCATTTCCAGCAGTGGCCAGGCGCGCTGGCGCAGCGTGATCGCTTCGCCGGCCTGCGCCCGCTTGCCTTCGGCCGCGGCCTGCTGGCGCGCCGCGTCGTCCTGTTGCACCGCCGCCTCGATCGCGACCATGGCCGCCGGCATCGCGGCGACTTCGAGAATGCCCTTGGCGGCAGGCTCGCGGCCGAGGATGCGCAGCACCTGGTCGCCGGTGGCGGCGAGCATGATCACGTCGCCGGCGGCCTTGGATTTGAACTTGTACATCATGGTGATAGCTCAGGTTCTGTAGATGTAGGAGCGCTCGAAAGGGTAAGCCGATTGTGCGCCGCGCAGGGTGCCGTCGCCGACCCTGCCGCTGGGCTTGGCGGCGAGCATCTGGAACAGCGAAATCCAGCCGTGCTCGAAGCACATCGCGCTGCCCGCCAGGTAGAGCCGGTAGGCCCGCACCACCTCGTCGCGGGTCACGTTGCGCGCGGCGTCGAGCCGCGCTTCGAGCGCGTCGCTCCAGTCCCACAGCGTGCGCGCGTAGTGCGGGCGCAGGTTCTCCACGTCCAGCGCTTCGAGACCGGCTTCGCTCAGCACGCCGAGCACGTGGGCCATGTGTTCGAGCTCGCCGCCGGGGAAGATGTAGCGTTCGATGAAGTCGCCCATGCCCGCGCCGAGCTGTTCGTTGCGGGTGCCGCCGGCGGTGATGCCGTGGTTCAGCAGCAGCCCGCCGGGCGCGAGCAGGCGCCAGATCTTGGCGAAGTAGGCCGGCAGCAGTGCGTGCCCGACGTGCTCGAACATGCCGACCGAGGCGATCTTGTCCCAGGGCTCGGCCTCGGGCAGCTCGCGGTAGTCGCAAAGTTCCATCGCCACCCGGCCGCGCAGGCCGCGCGCATCGATCAGCCGGTTCACGTGCGCGTGCTGGTTCTTCGACAGCGTGATGCCCTGCGCCCGCACCCCGTAGTGCTCGGCCGCCCACAGCAGCAGGCCGCCCCAGCCGGCGCCGATGTCGAGGAAGCGCTCACCCTCGCACAGCATCAGTTTCTTGCAGATGTGGTCGAGCTTGGCCTGCTGCGCCTCGGCCAGCGTCATCGAAGGCACGCGGTAGTAGGCGCAGGAGTAGACGCGCAGCGGGTCGAGCCAGAGCGCGTAGAAAGCGTCCGAGATGTCGTAGTGGAACTGCACCTGGCGCGCATCGGCCTCGGCCCGGTGCAGTGCCCGCGAGCGGTTGCGGCGGGCGATGCCGTGCCACCAGCCGAGCGGGCCGCGGTCGGCGCGGGCGCGGGTCGGGTCGGCCTCGATCATCTGCGCCGCAATCGCCATCAGCTCGCGCACGCTGCCGCTGAAGTCGAGCCGGCCCTCGACATGGTCTTGCGCCACCCGGCCGACTTCGCCGGTCGCGATGTGCGCCAGCGCCGCCAGGTCGTGCAGTGTCAAGGTGACACGCGCCTGCGCCGGACCGAAGCGTTGCCCGCCGGGCAGCACCACCGCGAGGGCGGTGTCCAGGCTGGCGAGCTTGCGCTCGAGGAGGGCGTGAACGGAGTTCATCGGTCTTGTTCGGGGCCTTGCCCGTGGCCCACGGCCACAGGCGTGCACCAGCCCGGTACAGCCGCGACTTTACGGACGCGCGGGCCACTCTGGCAAGACCGTTGGCAAGACCGTTGGCGCAGGCAGATGGCACAGCCGCCGACGCGCGCGCCTGCTCAGCCGCTGACCAGGCGCATCGGCCGCGTTGCCGTGGCGCGGGCCGCGCCGACCAGCCGCTCGAAGGCGGGCGCGTCGAGCGCCGGGGCGAACAGGAAGCCCTGGTACAGGTTGCAGCCGGCGCGCTGCAGGAACAGCCGCTGCGGCTCGGTCTCGACGCCCTCGGCGATCACTTGCAGGTGCAGCGCACGCCCCATGTCGATGATCGCGCGCACGATCGCGACATCGCTTTCGTCGCCGGGCAGGCCCTTGACGAAGCTGCGGTCGATCTTCAACTGCCCGATCGGCACCCGCTTCAGGTAGGCCAGGCTCGAATAGCCGGTGCCGAAGTCGTCGATCGACAAGCGCACGCCGAGCCCGGCCAGCGCGTTCAGCCGCGTCAGCGCTTCCTGCGCGTCTTGGATCAGGATCGACTCGGTCAACTCCAGGTCGAGCGCCTCGGGCGGCAGGCCGGATTCGCGCAGCAACCGCGCCACGCCGTCGACGAAATCGGGTTTGTGGAATTGCAACGCCGACACGTTCACCGCCACCACCAGGCCCAGCCCGTCGGCGCGCCACTGCGCCGCCTGGCGCACCGCCTCGCCGAGCACCCACTCGCCGATCGGGACGATGAAGCCGCTCTCCTCGGCCACCGGAATGAACTCGGCCGGCGCCATCTCGCCCAGCTCCGGGTCGTGCCAGCGCAGCAGCGCTTCGGCGCCGACCACGCGGCCGCTCGCCAGATCGACCTGCGGCTGGTAGTGCAGCCGAAAGCGCCCCTGCGCCAGCGCCTGGCGCATCGCGTGGTCGATGCGCATGCGGGTCCGCAAATCAACGTCCTTGCGCGGCTGGTGGAAGCGGTAGCCGGCGCGGCCGCCTTCCTTCACGCTGTACATCGCCTTGTCGGCGTGGCGAAGCAGCGTCTCCATGCTGTGGCCGTCGTTCGGATAGAGCGCGATGCCGATGCTGCACGTCACCGTGAAGCTGAGCCCGCCCTGTACGAACGGCCGCGCCATGGCTTCGATCACGCGCTGCGCGGTGGCTTCGGCGCCGGGCGCGTCGGCCTGGTGAAGGAGCATCACGAACTCGTCGCCGCCGAGTCGGGCCACGGTGTCCACCTGGCGCAGGCACGAGGTGATGCGCTCGGCCACGTCGATCAGCACCCGGTCGCCAACCCAGTGGCCGAGCGTGTCGTTGATGTGCTTGAAGCGGTCGAGGTCGAGGAACAGCACCGCGAACGGCGTGCCGTCGCGTTGTGCCATCGCCAGCGCGAACTCGGCCCGGTCGGTCAGCAGGCGGCGGTTCGGCAGCCCGGTCAGCGCATCGGTTTGCGACAACTCCTCGATGCGCTGCTTCGCCGCCAGCCGGTCGGTGATGTCGCGAAACGAATAGACGCGCCCGATCGCCCGGCCGCGGCTGCACTGCGGCAGCGTCACCCGTTCGAGCACGCGGCCCGACTGGAGCGTGAAGATGTCGCTGGTCTGCAGCATCGGCGCCTGCTCGATCACGGCCAGGCGCTCGGCGTAGGCCTGCGGCTCGGCCACGCAGCGCAGCATCCAGGCGCGCAGCGCAGCGTCATTGCGTGTCGTCAACAGGTCGTCCGCCACTGCCCAGAGGGCAGCGAAGCGCTGGTTGAAGGCGCCGACGCGGCCGGCCAGGTCGGTCACGAGAATGCCGTCGGCGGTTGATTCGAGCGTGGCCTGCAACTCGGCCAGCACCGCCTCGTGCGCGGCGTCGGCGCGGCGCGCGGCGCTGCGGTCTTGCAGGGCGACGACGTAGATCGCCTCGGCCGGCCCGTCGGGCCGTTCGAGCACGACCCGGTTGACGCTGCGCGTCACCGGCAGCAGCGTGCCGTCGCCATGCTGCACCAGGGTCTCGGAGACGATGTTGTCGGCCAGACCCTGCGCCGCGTCGTGCCAGATGCATGCATCCTCGGGCGTCGCGCCGAGCGCGGCGGCGTGCTGCCCGCACAGCGCGGCCGGTGCCACGCCGAGCAGGCGGCCCGCCGCGGCGTTGGCCGCGACCACGCGCAGGCTCGCGGCATCGACCAGCCAGACCGCATCGGGCAGGCCCTCGATCAGCGTGCCGAACGGGCTTGTGCCGGTGGCTGTGGTCACCCCACCCGCTCCGCTTCGCGCTCGCGCGCGGGCTCGAAGAAGTAGGCCATGCGCGGCCGCGGCGAGAGGTAGGCGAGTGCGTCGCGCGGCAGCGCGGTCGGCTTCAGGCTGCGCCGGATGCTGAGTTGCGGCTCGGCCTCCAAGTTCAGCAGCAAGGCCTCGTCGGGGCCCACGCCGAGGTCGTGCACCAGCACGCGCGGCTTGAGCGGGCGGTTCGAGTTGACGGCGACGACGATCGCATAGCGCTCGTCGGTGAGTTGCACCGCCGAGCCCGGTGGGTAGACGCCCATCATCTTGACGAAGCCGCCCAGGATCGTCGCGTCGAACTTCGACTTGCCCTGCGCGAACAGCAGCGACAGCGCCTCGTGCGGCGTCAACGCGCGCGACGGGATGTTCGGGTTGCACAGGTTGTCGTAGCGGTTGACCAGCGCCACGATGCGCGCCGCAACGCTCATCCGGTCGCTGCCGAGGCGCAGCGGAAAGCCGCTGCCGTCGGCGTGTTCGTGGTGCTGCTCGACGATCTTGCGCGCACCCTCGGAGAGCCCCATGCGCCGGGCCTGGGCCAAACCGTGCGCCACGTGCTCCTGGTACACCAGCGCCTCGGAGGCCGAGAAATGGTCTTCGCGGTGGCGCAGCCGTTCCGGCACGTCGAGCTTGCCGATGTCGTGCAGCATCGCGCCGACGCCGAGATCGAGCATGTCGGCCTCGGGCAGGCCGAAGGCTTTGCCGAGCAGCAGCGAGATCACGGTCACGTTGACGGCATGGGTCGAGGCCTTGTCGCCGGCGGCTTCGCCGAGCAGGCGAATGCAGGTCTCGCCCTGGCCGAGCATCTTGTCGACGAAGGCGCGTGAGAGGGCCTCCGACTGTTCGCGGGCGGCCTGGGGCCGGGCGCTGACGAGCTCGGTCAGGGCCTTGCACGCGCCGGTCGCCTCGGCGAACTGGCGC
>JANOVJ010000350.1:0-3446 GCA_031417295.1 bacterium
CGAACCAAGCCCCTGCCGCTGCCCATGACGCCCCAGCCCGCTGGCGGCGCCGACGTGGCACCGCCTGGCAACGCCGCCCGCCCGCCCGTGGCGCCAGTCGCGGCCCCGGTCGCTGCGCCGGTGCCCCATCCTCCGCCGAAGGCTCGCGAGCCCAAGGAAGAGCCGGCCATGAAGGGCGCCGCGAAGAGCGACACACGCTGATCGCGCCGGGGGCCGGGCCGGCCGCGCGGCAGCTCAGCGCAGCAGCGGTTTCAGCGCCAGCCAGACGTTGTCGAGCATCGTCGCCTGCGCCTGCGCGTTGGGGTGGATGCGGTCGGCCTGGAACAGCGTTTCGGCTTGCGGCCCATCGGCCACGCCCTTGAGCAGGAACGGCACCAGGGCCGCGCCCTCGGCCTTGGCCACGCCCGCGAACAGGGCCGCGAAATCGTCGGTGTATTTGCGGCCGTAGTTGGGCGGCACCTGCATTCCGACCAGCACCACCTTGGCGCCGGCGGCGCTGGCGGCACGCGCCATCTCGTTCAGGTTGCCTTGCGTCAGCGAGAGCGGCAGGCCGCGCAAGGCGTCGTTGCCGCCGAGCTCGAGGATCACGTGGGTCGGGCGGTGGCGCGCCAGCAGCTCGGGCAGGCGCGAACGGCCGCCCGAGGTGGTGTCGCCGCTGATGCTGGCGTTGACGACGGCCACGTTCAACTTCTGCTCCGTCAGCCGGCGCTCGAGCAAGGCTACCCAGCCGCTGCCGCGGGCCAGCCCGTACTCGGCAGAAAGGCTGTCGCCCACCACCAGCACCGTCTTGCGTGCGGCATCGGCAAATGCCGGGCCGGCGGACAAGGCGACAAGGCACAGGCTACAGTGCGCCACGAAACCGCGTCTGTTCCTCTTCATTGGCAAACCGTCACCCATGTCAGAACCCATCATCGCGGTCGAGCGCGTCACCAAGCAGGTCGCGGATTCGACCGGCACGCTGACGATTCTCCACGACATCGATTTCACGCTCGCGGCCGAGGAATCGGTGGCCATCGTCGGTGCGTCCGGTTCTGGCAAGAGCACCTTGCTGGCGATCGTTGCCGGGCTCGACACGCCAACCACCGGCACGGTGCGGCTTTGCGGCGCTGACCTGTTCGCGATCGACGAAGACGCGCGCGCGGCGGTGCGCGCCGAGCGCCTGGGCTTCGTGTTCCAGAGCTTTCAGTTGCTGGCCAACCTGACCGCGCTCGAGAACGTGATGCTGCCGCTCGAATTGCAAGGCCGCCGCGACGCCCGCACGCTGGCGACCGAGATGCTGCGCCGCGTCGGCCTGGGCGAACGCCTGTCGCACTACCCCAAGGTGCTGTCGGGCGGCGAGCAGCAGCGTGTGGCGCTGGCCCGTGCCTTCGTCGTGCGGCCGGCGGTGCTGCTGGCCGACGAGCCCACCGGCAGCCTCGACTTCGCGACCGGCGCGACGGTGATGGAACTGATGTTCGAGCTCAACCGCGAGATCGGCACGACGCTGGTGCTGGTCACGCACGACCGGGCGATTGCGTCGCGCTGCGACCGGCAGTTGCGGATCGAGGCGGGGCGGCTCGAAACAACCGCGCTGCCCGCCGCCTGAACCGGCTCCGTGAGCTGACCGGGCCGGGGCCGGTCTAGGAGGCCTTGGCAGCGCGGGGCGGTTGTTGCGCCGTGCGCGTTGCCGGGCGAGGCTTGGGGCCAGGGCTGGCGCGGCGCACCGGGGTCCGGCGGTCGCCGGGTACTTTGGCTCGGCCGCTGGCCTTGGACGGCTTCAGTGGCGGGGCCGCGATTGCCGCGGGCGTCGGCGCCGGCTCGGCAACCGACTCCAGGCCCTCGATCTCGCGCAAGGCGGCCCGCAGATGCTCGATCAACTCGTGCGACTCGTCCTGCGACAGCGTGCGCCGGCACGCCGTGAGGCCGAACTCCAACTGCCCGGCGTAGCTCTGCACCGTCATGTTCAGGCCCATGCCGTGGTACGGGATCGAGACCGGGAAGTAGTTCGCCATCCGCGCCCCGGCCATGTAGAGCGGCGTTGGCAGCCCGGGCACATTGGAGATGCACACGTTGGCGGCGGGCGGCAGGCGGCTGGGCAGGTTCGAGCGCCCGTACAGCGAGGCCAGCCCCGTCATCAGCCACGGCGCGCCGGTGATCGGCACATTGGCCCCGAGCACCGGCTTCAGTTCGCTGACCACCGCCTTCGCCGCCTCGGAGGAGGCGTGGATCGCCTTGAAGCGCGCGGCTGGATCGGCAAGGTCGGTCGCCAGGTCGACGCGGATCATCGAGACCTGGTTGTTCATCGACGCGTCGTCGGCGGTACGCAGGCTGACCGGCACCGCGGCGATCAACGGCTTGGCCGGCAGCAGGTTGCGCTCGAGCAGGAAGCGCCGCAGCGCGCCGCTGCACATCGCCATCACGACCGTGTTGACGGTGCCGCCCACGCGCTTGCCAAGCGCCTTGGTTTCGGCCAGCGGAATCGACAAGGTGCTGAACGAGCGCTGGTTGGTGATCGACGCATTGAGGATCGATTTGGGCGCCAGGCCGAGCTCCAGGCTGCGTTCACCCTTGGCCTTGGCGCGCGCGGCGATGATCTTGCGCGCCGCCGCGAGCGCCTTGACGGCGGTGGGCACCAGCTTGCCGAGCTTGGCGTATTGCTTGGCGGTGTTCGACAGCGCGGCCTGCTGCAACTCGGCCACGCCGAGCTGATACCTCTGGCCGCCGCGCAGGCGCCGCGGCGGCGGCACCTCGCGCGTCACCGGCGAGGTGTCGTAGAGCACCTTCGCCAGTTCGACGCCGGCCTTGCCGTCGATGCCGCTGTGGTGGGCCTTGGTGTAGTAGGCCACCTGGCCGCTGGCCAGCCCTTCGATGACATACACCTCCCACAGCGGGCGGCTGCGATCGAGCAGCGACGAGTGCAGGCGCGCCACCAGCGCTTCGAGCTGCGCCATCGAGCCGGGCTTGCGCAACGTCAAGGCGCGGACGTGGTAGTCGAGGTCGATGTCGTCGTCTTCGATCCACACCGGGTCTGCGAGCTCGAACGGCATCTGCGCCAGCTTGCGGTGGAACAGCATGCACAGGTGCATGCGCTTGGCGATCAGCGCCTTCACGTCGTCGTAGTAGTCGCCCTGGTAGCCGGCGGGCAGGTCGAACAGCATCAGGCTGCCAACGTGCATCGGCGTCTCGGGGGTTTCGAGATGCAGGAAGGATGCGTCTACGCTGCTGAGGTGGTCCATGGTCATGTCTCCGTCAGTGGGTCGGGCGCGCATCGGCAGGCGCGTCCCGCCGCGGATCGCGATAGATCAGGCCCTTGAGGCCGCTGCGATCAAACGGCCGCCAGCTGCCCTCGGCTTGGGCCAGGCGGTCGGCGATGGCATGCAGCACCAGCGGGTTGTGACCGAGGCCGCAGTGGCTGCCCTCGACCTCGATGTTTTCCGCCAGCGGCCCGTCCGGTTCGAGGCAGCCTT
>JANOVJ010000351.1:0-5517 GCA_031417295.1 bacterium
AAGCTCGCTGCGTCCTGGCCGCAGCCGTGCAGCATCAGCAGCAGCGGCAGGCGCTCGTCGAAGCCCACGCCGGGCGGGCGATAGAGCCTGAAGCGGCGGGCGCCGCCCGCGCCGAGCGCGATGCCGGCAAGCCAGTCGCCACCGCCGCTCGGTCTCGGTCTCGCTGGCGGGCGCGGGCGCGGGGCCGGCTTCGGTTTGACGCGGGCCTGCCCGGTGGCGCGTGCGCCAGCACGCAGGCTGGCGCGCGCGAGCGCTGCCCAACTGCGCTGAAATGCCTGAGCCCACGACGCGCTGCGCCTTCGTTTTGCCATGCTGGGCATTCTGCGGGAAGGCCAGAGAGAGTGAGCATTTCTGTACGGCAGCTGCATTGGCTCCCTCGCCCTTTTTGGGGAGAGGGAGTCAACTCATCAAACCCGGCGTTTTATGTGGGCCATCGAACAGACAGGCCGGGCTCAGGGCCGCTAAAACCACGCGTATGCCCAGGCCCAGTCCCGCCCCGTGGGTCGGCGTTCCGCGACAGCGAAGGTCACCGCATATGCCATCCAAGCATCGCCTCACCGGCAGCTCCGAGTCGTCGACTGCGGAGGCCCCGGCACTGCCGAACCTTGAACAAGCCACGGCGCCGAACGTGAAGCGGCTTCGCCTGGTTCCGCAGCCCGATGGGCCGCGCGCGCCACCGGCCGGAGCCCCGGCCCGCGCTGTCGAAGGCGATGCATTTTCGATGCCGCCCGCTTCCAGCCCGCCCGCCGCCCGGGAAGGCGACTGGGCCGCCATGGACCGCGATGTGCTGTTGTCCGCGATCAAGGCCCGGCTGAGGGCGGCTGTGGCCGAGCCCACGGCGGGCACGATGCCGGTGGCCAAGCGCCGCGAAATGGCGGCGCGTGTGCGGGCGAGCGTGCTCGATTGCGTGACGGCGCTCGATCGGTTGCACCGGATCCTCGCCAACGAGGCCGGTCGCGCCCGCCAGCGCAAGCTGGACGCCTTCGATGCCCTGGCCGCGCCAGCGCAAGCGCCGGCCGCGTTCGCCGGGGGCGACGCCAGCGAGAGGCGCGCCCGCCCAACGGCCGCGTTGGATCCGCTGGCGCTGCTGCCCAACCGCCTCAGTTTTCTCGACCGTCTGCACCGCGCGTTCGCGCAGGCCGGGCCGCAGTCGCAGGCGTTCGCCGTGCTGAGCCTCGACCTCGACGGTTTCGAGCCGATCCAGGCGGCCCTGGGCACGGCGGCCGGCGACGAACTGCTGGCGATCGTCGCCGCGCGGCTGGTCCGGGCGGTTCGCGGCCACGACATGGTGAGCCGGCTTCGCGGTGACGAGTTCGGGCTCTTCATCGCCACCGTGGCCAGCCGCGAGCAACTCCGCCGCCTGACCTGCAAGCTGTTCGACGCGGTGGCGGCGCCGATGGCGATCGACCGGCTGGAAGTGAGCGTGCGGCCGAACATCGGCATCGCGATGGGCGGTGCCGATGGCGCTTCAAGCGTGGCGCTGATCAAGAATGCCAACGCGGCACTTGACCGCGCACGGCGCCAGCAGACCGGCTATGCGTTCTTCGACGAACGCGGCAGGGCCTGGGTGCCGGGGCGGGCCTGATCGCGCCACGAGCCAGGGCTGGCGGCGGCGCCCCGCCGCGAGCCGAAGACGTTGGCGTAGACCCAGGTGAACTCGGCGCCGAAAAGGAAGATCTGCGCCGAGTAGTACACCCACACCAGCACCACCACCAGCGAGCCGGCGGCGCCGAAGCCCGAGACCACGCCGCTGCGGGCCACGTACAGGCCGATCAGCGATTTGCCCAGCGTGAACAGCACGGCCGTGAACGCCGCGCCGATCCACACATCCTTCCAGTCGACGCCCACCCGCGGCATCAGCTTGTAGATCAACGCGAACAGCGCGGCCACGAGCACGAAGCTGCCGCCGGCATTGGCCACGGCGGCGACCGTCTCCCACTCGCCGAACACCGGCGACCACCAGCGGCCGACGCTGGACAGCGTGGCGCTGACCACGAGCGAGACCATCAGCAAGAAGCCGATCGCGAGGATCATCCCGAACGAGAGCAGCCGTGCCCGCACCAGGCCCAGCCAGCCGCCGCTGTTGCCGCGGGCGGGCACGCGCCAGATGCGGTCGAGCGAATCCTGCAACTCGCCGAACACGGTGGTCGCACCGATCAGCAGCAGCACCACGCCGAGCACGGTGGCGGCGGTGCCCTCGGCCGGCTCGCTCACGCTGGCCAGCAGGCCCTGCACCGCGGCGGCGCCGGGCTCGCCCATCAGTGACGTCAACTGGGCTTCGATCCCGCCCCGCGCCGCCGCTTCGCCGAACACCAGACCGGCAACCGAGATCACGATCAGCAGCAGCGGCGCGAGCGAGAACATCGTGTAGTAGGCCAGCGCCGCGCCCATGCTCGGCACGAAATCGTCTACCCATGACGAGGCCACCTGGCGCAGCAGGCGCCAGCCGGTGCTGAAGTTCAGGTGCAATTCGGCCGGCTCTCGCATCGGGCGAGTCTGGCCTCGCGGCGCTCGGCCGGCCAGCCGTGGTGCGCGCAAGCCGCTGTCGGTGGCCGCCGCGTGCGCCGGCCAGAGGCCTCCTACAGCCCGGGCTGTCCGCTCACGGGCGTCTCGCCGTGGAACGCGAACCCGCCCCGGCCGTGCTTCTTGGCGCGGTACATCGCGGCGTCGGCGTGCTGGACGAGGGTGTGCGGCTCTTCACCGTCGTCGGGGTAGATCGAAATGCCGATGCTCGCCGTCAGCGCGAGGCGCTCGTCGCTCACCGTGAAAGGCGTGCCGATGGCGGCGAGCACCTTGGCTGCGGTCAGCGCCGCGTCGGCGGGCTGGGAAACATCGGTCAGCAGGATCAGGAACTCGTCGCCACCGTGGCGGCTCACCGTGTCGGCGCCGCGCACCGTGGCCGAAAGACACACCGCGACATGCTTGAGCACCGCGTCACCGGCCGCATGGCCGTGCGCGTCGTTGATCGGCTTGAAGCCGTCGAGGTCGAGGAACAGCAGCGCCAACTGGGTGCCGTTGCGTTTGGCACCGGCGATGGCGTGCGAGAACCGGTCGAGCAGCAGCAGCCGGTTCGGCAGGTGCGTCAGCGGGTCTCGGTCGTGCGACTGCGACATCTCATCGAGCGCGATCGCGGTTGTGACGGCGTCGGTCTGGGCGCGCAATGCCGACACCACCAACTGCTCGTTCGACTCGACCAGCAGCACCGCCTGGCTGTTGCCAAGCCGGCTCTCGGCGCTGGCCACGTCCCGTTGCAGGCTGGCAAGCAGCGCCCGCGCGGCGGCGATCTGCGCCTCCAGGTGGCCCAGTTCGCGCCGGGCCTGTGCCGCCGCCGCGCGGTCGGTCGGGGCCAAGGTTTCGTCGTTCATCGCGGCAACCTCCTTGCCAGGCAAATCACTCATCGTCGCCGCCGGTGGCCAGTGGCGCGGCCCGGTCGGCCACCCGCTTGCGGGTCGGCCGGCCGCCGAGCAGACCTTCCTGGTCGAGCAGCATCTCGCCGATGTGGATGCCGCTGTCGTCGATGCTGAACTCGCGCAACTCGTCGGCATGCGCGCTGCCGCGAACCTTGACGACCGCGATCACGCGCTGCAGCCGGCTGTCGACCTCGATGTAGCGCTGGACCACGATCGCGTCGGTCATGAAGGCGGTGCCGTAGGGGCTGAAGCGCAGGTCGGAGTAGCGGTCTTCGAGCTCGGACGTCATCAGCACCGTCACGCCCATGCCGGCCAGCGCGGTGACGAGGCGCGACAGCGACTCGCGGAAGTCCTCGCGAAACGCCGGCGCCAAGGCGAGCTCGAAGCCCGACAGCGAATCGATGACGACGCGCGTTGCGCCGAGGCCGCGAATTTCCTTCATCAGCAGGTGCAGCACTTCGTCGATCGAGAGGTCAGGCGCCTGGCTGTCGACCAGGCCCACATGGCCGCTGTCGATCAGCTCGGCGACGACGCGGCTGCGGGCCCGGTTCGGGCGCTGCTCGAAGGCGGCGATCACCCCGCGCTCGCCGCAGCGCGCGCCCTCGGCCAGAAAGGCCTCGGCGAGGACGCTTTTGCCCGCGCCCGAAGGCCCGGCCACGAGCAGCGAATAGCCGCGCGGCAGGCCGCCGCCGAGCATCGCGTCGAGCCGCGCCACGCCCGTCGACAAGCGGGGCGAGAGCCGGGCGGCGGTGGCGTCGGCGTCGCCCGGCACATCGACCCGTGCCGGCGCGAAAACCTCGATCCCGCCCGCGCCGATGCGAAAGGTGTGCAGCCCGGGCAGCGTGGGCTGGCCGCGCATCTTCATGATCTGCATCTTGCGGATCATCGAGTTGCGCTGCACGCTCTGGCGCATCCAGATCAGCCCGTCGGCCACGGTGAACACCGGGTTGGCGTCGGTCTCGACGAAGTACTCGCCGATCAGGAACGTGGTGGCCTGCCAGCTCGTCAACAGCATGCCGAGCTGCTGCACGAACTGCTGCAGGTTGTTGTGCGGGTTGGGCTCGCTCTCGCTCGCCTGCACCACCGAGCGGAACGAGTCGACAAAAACGAGGCCGGGGCTGCGCGTGGTGACCTCGTCGACGATGCGGCGCAGCACCCGGTCGAGGTTGCCGGCCATCGCGTCTTCGGACAGGTTGATGAAATGGACCGAGCGGCTCACCGCCTCGGTGTCGAAGAAGGCGAACTGCTGCTGGTAGCGCAGCATCTTCAACGGTGGCTCGCCGAGCACGGTGAAGTACAGCGCCGGCCGCTCGGGCGTGGCCAGCGCGAACATCATCTGGTGCGCCAGCGTCGTCTTGCCGCTGCCCGGCGGGCCGGCGATGAGGTTGAACGAGAACTCCGGCAGCCCGCCGCCGAGCACCTCGTCGAGGCCGGGCACGCCGGTCGCCAGGCGGTTGATCGTCACTTTGGTGCTCATGGCGGATTGTCCTGCGCGGGCGGGCCGCTGGAGAAGGGGGCCCACACGGACCGCAGCAAGCGCTCGGTGAGCGACGCGCCAACCAGCCCGGCCAGCAGGTCGCGGAAGGTTTGCAACAGGTCGGCCCCGGCAGTAGCGGCTTCGGCGCGGGTCTGGCGGGCCATTGCCTGCTGCAAGGGCGCAAGGTCCATCGGCGCCAGCAGGTCCTCCTGGATTGCGGGCAGCCAGGGGTGCGATGTCGCGACGAGGTGCAGACTGCGCTTGAAGATCGCGCCCACTCCGCGGCTGCCCAGCACCGGTGTCAGCGCGGCATCGAGCTCGCGGCAGGCGGCCGCGACGGCCTCGCCGATCCGCTCGGCACTCACGACGCCGCCAACGCTGCGCGTCAGCGCCGCAGCGATCCGGTCGCGTTCTTCAGCGATCATGGGCATGGGTTCAACAGCGACCCCTCAGTCGAATGAGAATGTTACGCCGGCCAGGCCCCGGAAAGCCGAATTCATTCGGGAAACCACGCTGCCGAATTTCCCACGCAATGTTCGCTGGCGAACAGACGGAAAGGCGCCGAAGTGATGCCCCTGCCAACCCGGAATGTCGCCAGCCCGACGGCTGCGGGCGCGGCGACCGAAGCGG
>JANOVJ010000352.1:0-4548 GCA_031417295.1 bacterium
GTGCGCGCCGGCAAGTTGAAGGCGCTCGGCGTGACCACGCTCGGCCGGGTGGCCTCGCTGCCCGAACTGCCGACGTTTGCCGAGCAGGGTTATACCGGCTTCGAGGCGATCTCGTGGCAGGCGGTGCTGGCGCCGGCAAAGACGCCGCAGACCATCGTCGATCGGCTGTCGGCCGAGCTGATCCGCATCATCAAGAGCGATGCGGTGCGCATGCGCTTGCTCGGCCAGTATTTCAGCGCTGCAGGCACCACGCCGGAAGCGCTGGCCGGCCTGATGAAGAGCGAGCGCGCGCGCTGGGCCCAGGTGATCCAGGCGGCGGGCGTCAAGCCGGAGTAGCTGGAGCCCCAAGACGCCTGCGGCGTGCCTGGCAGGCCGCGCCGGGCCAGAGGCCCGTCCCCTCGCCGGCCGAGGTACTCAGACGGCGCCTTCGTAGCCGTTCTGCCGCCAGGCCTCGAACACGGCCACGGCGACCGCGTTGCTGAGGTTCAGGCTGCGCTGGCCGGCACGCATTGGCAGCCGCACCCGCTGCGCCTCGGGCACGCCGTCGCGCAGCGCGGGCGGCAGGCCGGCGGTCTCGCTGCCGAACACCAGCCAGTCGCCGGCTTGCCAGGCCACTTGCGCGAACGGCCGGCTGCCGCGGGTGGTGAAGGCGAACAGGCGGTCGGCGGCCGGCTCCGCAGCGTGAAGGAACGCAGCCCACGAGGCGTGGCGCTGGACCCGGGCCGTCTCGTGGTAGTCGAGCCCGGCACGGCGCAGCAGCTTGTCGTCCATCGAGAAGCCGAGCGGCCCGACCAGGTGCAACGCGCAGCCGGTGTTGGCGGCGAGGCGGATCACGTTGCCGGTGTTCGGCGGAATCTCCGGCTCGACGAGGACGATGTTGAACATGGTGCGGTTCAGCCCTCGCCGGGCCGCCCCAAGAGGGCTGATCCCCCTGGGGGACGACACCGCAGGTGTCTTGGGGTCGTCATTGATCAAAAGTCTTGCGGGCGCGGCGTTCGCGCCAGCACCCAGACCTGGACCGAGCGTGCGCCGGCCTGCAACAGCGTGCGCGCGATCTCGGCTGCTGTGGCGCCGGTGGTCATCACGTCGTCGACGAGGGCGACGCTGCGGCCTGGCAGTTCGTGGCGGCGCCGCGGTTCGACGGCGAACACGCCGCGCACGTTGGCGGCGCGCTCCTCCGGCGGCAGCGCGAGTTGGTGCGGCGTGTCCGTCATCCGCAGCAGCAACCGCGGGTCGCTGGCGCAGCCGATCTCTCGGCGGACGCGACGGGCGAGTTCCCAAGCCTGGTTGTAGCCGCGCTCGCGCAGCCGCTCGGCGGCGAGCGGCACAGGCAGCAACCAGTCGGGCCGCGCCACGTCGCTGCGCTGCACGGCTTCGAGCAGGCGCCGCGACAACGTGTCGGCCAGGTCGAGCGCGGCATCGAACTTGAACCGGCGCACCAGTTCGTCCCAGGGGTGGTCGTAGTCGAGCGCGGCAACGGCGCGCTCGAACGGTGGCGGTTGCCTCAGGCAGGCGCCGCAGGTCGCCACGCCGCCGTCGGGTACCCCGATGGCACAACGGACGCAGCGCGGCCGCGGCGCGGCAAAGCGTTCGACGCAGGCGATGCACAGCCGCTGCCGCGCCCAGCCATGGCACACCGCGCACTGGCTGGGAAGCCGTTGCAATGGCGCGGCAAGGGCATCGAGCAAACGCGGGCTGGGCATCGGCTCAATATACTGGCCCGCCATGGCCGACCCGACGCATCTGTCTACAACGATCCCGGGCACGACGGCGCGAGCGCTCGATCAAGCGGCGGTCGATGCTGCCCTGCGCCGCCTGGCGCGCGAGCCCCAGGCGCCGTGGCTGCACGCCGAGGTGGCGCGGCGAATGGCGCAGCGGCTCGCGATCGTCAAGCTCCAGCCCCAGGTCGTGGTCGATTGGTGGGGCCACACCGGCGGCGGCGGCGCGCTGCTCGATACGGCGTACCCAAAGGCACGCCGGGTCGTCGTCGAGGCCAGTGATGCGCTGCTCGTGCGCAGCCGCGCAGCGGCCGAAGCGCCGTGGTGGTCGGCGCGCCGCTGGAGCCGGGCACCCGAGTTCCGGCGTGACGATCCCGCGCCCGGTTCGGCGCAATTGCTCTGGGCCAACATGGTGCTGCACGCCGTGGCCGACCCACCGGCGCTGCTCGGGCGCTGGCAGCGCGTGCTGGCGGCCGACGGCTTCGTGATGTTCTCCTGCCTCGGCCCGGGGACACTGGGCGAACTGCGCGGCCTCTACCGGCAGCTCGGCTGGCCAGCGCCGGCGGCCGAGTTCGTCGACATGCACGACTTGGGCGACATGCTTGTCCAGGCCGGCTTTGCCGACCCGGTGATGGACCAGGAGACGCTGACCCTCACCTGGGACAGCCCGCAGGCGCTGCTGGCCGAATTGCGCAGCCTCGGCGCCAATGCGTCGCCGACGCGCGGGCCCGGGCTGCGCACGCCGCGCTGGCGCGAGCGCCTGCACGTCGGGCTGCAAACCCTGGCCGGGCCCGAAGGGCGGCTCCGCCTGAGCTTCGAGATCGTCTACGGCCACGCCTTCAAGGCGGCGCCGCGAGCCGCGCCCAGCGGCGAGACGTCGGTCTCGCTGGAGGAGATGCGCACGATGGTGCGCGCGGGGCGAACGCCACGCGCGTGAGGGCGGGTACTTTGGCCGCCCGGCCCGGACGCGCACGCCGTCGCGAACGCCGCGCGCAAGGGCGGGTAACGGCCGGGCACCAAGGGCTTGTTGCACTGCGCTAAAATCTGGATCTGTCATGAGCTCGTTCGCCCTTGCAGGGGCGACGGCCGGTTCGGCCTGCTTCAGTTGACGCGGAAATCACGACTCCGAGGCAATCCGGTCCGAGACCGCACTCACAAGCATGTCGACCTCCACGACCCACACCGCATGGCGCGCGCCGCCGAACGCGCGACACTTTCGCTTCGGGCGCGAGACGCCGGCCACGCCGGCCGACGCTGCTTCGGCCGACGGGACCCCGTGGGCCGTCGAGTGGGTGCTCAAGCGCAACTGCTCGATGGCGCCGCGCCAGATGCTGTGGGTCTATGCCTCGCTGTGCGTCCTTTTGTTGGGCATTGCCGGCATGTTCTGGCTCCGCGGCGCGACGATGGTGATGCCGTTTGCCTCGCTTGAACTGTTGGTGCTGGGGGCGGCGATCCTGCTCTACGCCCGCCACGCCGCCGACAGCGAACGGATCGCCCTGTGCGGCGACGAGCTCACCGTCGAGCACGCCTCGGGCCGCCGGATCGAACGCGTGGCGTTCCAGCCGGCGTGGGTGCGGGTCGAGCCCGAGCACGGCGACCGCTCGCTGATCGAGCTGTCGGGGCAGGGGCGGCGTATCGTGATCGGGCGCTTCGTGCGCCCTGAACTGCGGCTGCAACTTGCCGACGAATTGCGCTGGGCACTGCGCCGCTGGCAGCAGCGTGCCCCGGCCGCCTCTTGAACCAGAAACGTATTGATGACGATGGCACTGCGATGAACATGACGAACACGAAACAAGCCCTGCGGCCGCCCCTGTTGAAGTGGGTGCAGAGCGCGCAGCGCGCCTTGCAACTCTTCGGCGCGCTGGGGGCAGCGCTCGCCGGCTCGGCGGCCTGGGCGGTGAACGACCTGCCGGGCGGCCCGGCGGTGAACCAGCTCGACCTGCACCCGCCGGTGACGGGCATCGCCGCCGACCAGATCTGGCTGCACTACTTCATGCTCGTCATCTGCACGGTGATCTTCCTCGGCGTCTTCGGCGTGATGTTCTATTCGATCGTCAAGCACCGCAAGTCCAAGGGCCACAAGGCGGCGCAGTTCCACGAGAGCACCACGGTCGAGATCGTCTGGACGATCGTGCCGTTCGTGATCGTGATCCTGATGGCGCTGCCTGCGACCAAGGTGGTGGTGGCGATGAAGGACACCAGCGCCGCCGACCTGACGATCAAGGCCACCGGCATCCAGTGGAAGTGGGGCTACGACTACCTCAAGGGCGAGGGCGAGGGCATCGCCTTCGTCTCCACGCTCGACCCGGTGCAGCGCGAGATGTCGAACTCGGGCCATCCGTCGGGTGACGACTACCTGTTCAAGGTCGACTACCCGCTGGTCGTGCCGGTGGACAAGAAGGTGCGCATCATCACCACCGCCAACGACGTGATCCACGCCTTCATGGTGCCGGCTTTCGGCATCAAGCAGGACGCGATCCCCGGCTTCGTGCGCGACACCTGGTTCCGGGCCGAGAAGACCGGCGATTTCTATGGCCAGTGCGCCGAGCTGTGCGGCAAGGAGCACGCCTACATGCCGATCCACGTGAAGGTACTGTCGGCGGCCGACTACCCGGCTTGGGTCGATGGCGAGAAGAAGAAACTCGCCGCCAAGGCCGACGATCCCGCCAAGGTCTGGGCACTGCCCGATATGGTCGCGCGCGGCGAGAAGGTCTATGCCGCCAACTGCGCTGCCTGCCACCAGGCCAGCGGCAAGGGCGCCGGCCCGATCCTGCCGCTGGATGGCTCGGCCCTGGTTCAGGACGCCGACAAGACCAAGGAAATCCACGTG
>JANOVJ010000353.1:0-15496 GCA_031417295.1 bacterium
TGCTGCTGCCGGCGTCGACCCTGCTGGTCGCGGTGGTGTGGGCCGTCGATGGCGTGCTGGGCCCGCTGGACCGTGTTGCCTACCCGGCGCTGATCGCCACCTGGGGGGCGCTGTTCGCCCTGCCGTGGCGCTGGCCGCAGCGGCTGCTGCTGGTGCAGGGCCTGGCCACCGTGCCGCTGGTGGCGTTCTTCGTGCTCGGCACACTGCTGCGCCGGATCGAAGCCGGCGCCAACCCCGGTATCTACCGGCTGGCGAGCCCGCCGCCGTGGCTGATGGCGATGCACCTGGTGGTGTTCGTCGCCTTGCCGATGCGCCCGGCTCGGGCCAGGAGGCGCTTACGCTGCTGGCCGAACGGCGATTCGACATCGTGCTGATGGACTGGCGCATGCCGGGCATGGACGGCCTGGAGGCGACGCGCCGGCTGCGCGCCGGTGCGGCCGGTGCGGCAGCGGCCAGCCTGCCGGTACTGGCCGTCACGGCGAACGCGTTCGACGACGATCGCCGCGCGTGCCTGGCCGCAGGCATGGACGAGGTGCTGACCAAGCCGGTCGATCGGCGGCTGCTGCTGGCCGGCGTCGAGCGGCTGCACCGCCGACAGCGCTGAACGAAGGCCGCGTGGCGTGGCTTCAGCGTGGGTTCAGCGCGATCAGCGCGGCGGCAGCGGGATGAATTCGGTCTCGCCGGGCACGCGCGCAAAGCGTTGTGCGGCCCAGTCGGCCTGCGCCGCGACGATGCGCTCACGCCGGCTCGACACGAAATTCCAGGCGATGAAACGCGGCCCGAGCGGCGCGCCGCCGACGAGTGCGATCCGGGCCGCCTCGCGCGTGCGCAGCTCGGGCTCGGTGCCCGGCGCCAACACTACCATCGTGAACGCCGGCACGGTTTGGCCATCAAGTTCGAACGGCGCATCGACGCTGTAGAGCGCGCGCTCGGGCGCGGCGACGGGAATCGTCAGCGCCGCGCCGGGCTCGCAGGCCAAGTCGAGGTACAGCGTCTCGGACAGCGTCTTCACCGGCGACACCCCACCGAAGGCGCGGCCGATCAGCACCCGCAGCGTGACGCCGTCAAGCCCAAGCTCGGGGATCGCCGCCGCGGGTGTGTGCTCGAACGACGGCTCGTCTTCCTCATGCGCCTCGGGCAGCGCGGCCCAGAGCTGCAGACCGTGGATGCGCCGCATCAGTCGAGCGCCGGGCCGCCCCAAGCCGGCTGAACGCCCCTCGGGGGCCGCGAGCCCTGCGAGCTTGGGGTCGTCATCTCCACCGCGCAGGTCGTCGGGCGTGCGCTCGGAGTGGACGATGCCGCGCCCGGCCGTCATCCAGTTGATCGCGCCGGGTGCTATGCGCTGCGTCACACCGGTGCTGTCGCGGTGCATCATCGCGCCCTCGTACAGGTAGGTGACCGTGGCCAGGCCGATGTGCGGGTGCGGGCGCACGTCGTGGTTGTCGGCCGGGCCGGCAGTGACGGGGCCGAAATGGTCGAAGAACAGGAACGGGCCAACGGCCTGGCGCTGCGCCGAAGGCAGCAGGCGGCGCACCCGAAAGCCGCCACCGAGATCATGTTCGCGGGGAGAGATCAGCTCGAAATCGCTCATCGGGGCCTCCGGTTGCGGGGTCGGCCGGCCAGTGTAGGCCGGGCGCATAAAATTCGCGGCTTCCCACTGTTTCCCTCCGCTCCCGCGAAAGCCCCTTCCATGAGCCTCAAATGCGGCATCGTAGGCTTGCCCAACGTCGGCAAGTCCACCCTTTTCAACGCGCTGACGAAAGCCGGCATCGCGGCCGAGAACTACCCGTTCTGCACCATCGAGCCCAACGTCGGCATCGTCGAGCTGCCTGATTCTCGGCTGGCCGCGCTGGCGGCAATCGTCAAGCCCGAGCGGGTGCTGCCGGCGGTGGTCGAGTTCGTCGACATCGCCGGGCTGGTGGCCGGCGCATCCAAGGGCGAGGGCCTGGGCAACCAGTTCCTGGCGCACATCCGCGAGACCGACGCGATCGTCAACGTGGTGCGCTGCTTCGACGACGAGAACGTGATCCACGTGGCGGGCAAGGTCGACCCGATCTCCGACATCGAAGTGATCCAGACCGAGCTCTGCCTGGCCGACCTGGCGACGGTGGAGAAAAGCCTGTCGCGCTACACCAAGGTCGCCAAGTCGGGCAACGACAAGGAGGCGCAGCGGCTGGTCGATGTGCTCATCAAATGCCAGGCCGCGCTCGACCAGGCACAGCCAGTGCGCTCGATCGCCTTCAGCAAGGAAGAGTTGACGGTGCTGAAGCCGCTGTGCCTGATCACCGCCAAGCCGGCGATGTTCGTCGGCAACGTCGACGAGCGCGGCTTCGAGAACAACCCGTATCTGGACAAGCTGCGCGCCTACGCCGAAGGCCAGAAGGCGCCGGTGGTGGCGATCTGCGCCAAGACCGAGGCCGAACTGGCCGACATGGACGACGCGGACAAGCTGATGTTCCTGCAGGAGATGGGGCAGGACGAGCCGGGCCTCGCCCGGCTGATCCGCGCCGCGTTCAAGCTGCTCGGCTTGCAGACGTACTTCACCGCCGGGGTCAAGGAAGTGCGGGCCTGGACGATTCACGTCGGCGACACCGGGCCGCAGGCGGCCGGCGTGATCCACGGCGACTTCGAGCGCGGCTACATCCGCGCTCAAACCATCGCGTATGACGACTTCATCGCCTTCAAGGGCGAGCACGGCGCGAAGGAGGCAGGGAAGATGCGCGCCGAGGGCAAGGACTACGTCGTGAAGGACGGGGACGTGCTGCACTTTCTGTTCAACGTGTAGATCGAGCCGTTGTGGCTGTCGCCTCGCGGCGGACCGCGCGGCGCGATGGCGCTTCACGCTTCATGCTGAAACGCACGCTTCCGGTTGGCCCGCCGCCTTGGCGATCTGGCCAGCCCGCGCCCCGCCGATAACATCGCGGCATGCCCGCGGCAACCGAATTCCCCGCGCCCGTTCACGCCGTCGCGCTGTGGCATGTCCAGTTGCTCGGCGGCCTGCGCGCGCGGCGCGGCGACACTGTGCTCGCCAACCTCGGCAGCCGCGCTGTCGGCGCCCTGCTGGCGCGGCTGGCGCTTTACCCGCAGCGCAGCCACGCACGAGAGGAACTGATCGAGCTGCTGTGGCCCGGTGTCGAGCTCGACACCGGCCGCAACCGCCTGCGACAGGCGCTGTTCACGCTGCGCCAGTTGCTCGAGCCGCCCGGCCCGGTGACAGCGCCGGTGCTGATCGCCGACCGGCTCAGCGTGCGCGTGGTCGGCGGCGCGATCGACTGCGACGTGGCACGGTTCGAGCGCTGCGTGCGCGACGGCCACCCGGCGCAGGCGATCGCGCTGTACACGGGCGAACTGCTGCCCGGCTTCTACGACGCCTGGATCGACGACGAGCGTCTGCGGCTGGCGGCGCTGTTCGAGCGTGCGACCGCTGCGCTGCCGATGCGGCCGCCTCAGCCTGCAACGCTGCCGCCCATCGCCGCCGCGCCCGCAGCGCCCGCAGCGCCGGTCGCGCCGGTGGCGCCGGTCGAAGTGGGCCGCAGCACCTTCCCGGTTTACCTGACCCGCTTCTTCGGCCGCGATGCCGACGGCGCGCGCTTGCGTGCCGAGGTGCTCGGCCACCGCCTCGTCACCTTGCTCGGCCCCGGCGGCAGCGGCAAGACGCGGCTTGCGGTCGAGCTCGCGGCGGCCCTGCGCGACGGCGGATTGCAGGGCGACGAGCGCTTCAGCTTCGTTGCATTCGTGCCTCTCGCCGGTTGCACGACCCGCCCGCAGGTGCTCGACGCCCTGCTCGCAGCGCTGCACCTGCGCCAGCATGACGACGACCCGCTCAGCCCGCTGGTTGCCGTGCTGGCGGGCCGGCGCGCGCTGCTCGTGCTCGACAACTTCGAGCAGTTGAGCGGCGTCGCCGAAGACGTGGTCGCGCGGCTCGCGACGCTGATGCCCGAGTTGCACCTGCTCGTCACCTCACGCCGCGTGCTCGGGCTCGACGGCGAACGCGAGGTCGCGATCCCGCCGCTCGATCTGCCGGGCGCCCACATGCCGCTCGACGAGGCGGCGATCAACCCCGCCGTCGCGCTGTTCGTCGACCGCGCCCGCGCGGTGCGAGCGAACTTCCACCTCGGGCCGACGAACCTGGGCGCGGTGGTCGAACTCGTCCATCTGCTCGAGGGCATGCCGCTGGCGATCGAACTCGCCGCCGCGCGCGTGCGCAGCATTGCGCCGGCGGCGATGGCCGGCCTGCTGCGCGGCGCGCGCGCCCTGCCGACGGGCCTGTCGTTGCAGTTGCTGCACCGCGGCGGGCCGCGCAGCGGCGGCGACCGGCGCCACGCCTCGATGCTGAGCGTCATCGAATGGAGCTGGCGCCTGCTCGAGCCGGCGCAAGCGCAGTTGCTGGCGGCGCTGACCGTGTTCCACGGCGCCTTCAGCGCCGACGCTGCGCAGGCCGTGTGCGGCGCCCTGGCGCTGCTCGCCGACGTGCGGCTCGACGAACTGGTCTCGCACTCGCTGCTGCGGGCCGCCGAGGGCCCGGGCGGCGCGATGCGTTACACCAGCTTCGAACCGGTGCGCGAGTACGCCGCGCTGCAACTCGACGCCGAGGCCGCGCGTGCCCTGCGCCGGCAGCACCGCGCCTGGCTCACCGCGTGGGCCGATGCGCTGCCGGCCACACCCGACCTGGCCGAAGCCCGCGTCGAGACGCCGAACCTGCTCGCCGCGCTGGCCGGCGCACTCGCCGACGACGTGCCCGATGCAGCCATCGAGATGATGCTGCCGCTGCGCCGCGTGCTCGAAGACGTGGAGCTGCCGGCCGAAGGCCTCGCCGCGCTCGCGACAGCACTCGACCGCTGCGCCGATGCGACGCTGCGCAGCCGCGGCCACACCCTGCTCGGGCCGCTGCTTTTCATCGCCGGCCGCCGCGACGAGGCGCTGCGCCATGCCGAACTCGGCCTCGCCGGCGCGCCGCTGGCGGCGCCCACGCGGAGCCGCGCGTTGTATGCCGCGGCGCGCGTGCGTTGGCGCATCCGGCACGACGCGACCGAAGTTTTGCCGCTGCTCGACGAAGCCGAGCCGCTCGCGCTCGCAACGGCCGACGACGAGCTGCTCGCCAGCGTGGTGGCACTGCGCGCCTTCGTTGCCAACGGCCAGCAGCAATACGCCAACGGCGAAGCGCTGCACGCCCAGGCGTTGGCGCTGTGGGAGCGCCAGGGCAACGAGCACGCGGTCAACAGCGGCCGCTACAACCTCGCGGTCTGCGCCCAGGACCGAGGGCGCCACGAAGAGGCGCTGCAGAGCCTCGCGCTGATCGAGCCGAGCGCGCGCGCCTTGCAGGACTGGCGCCGCGTGAGCCAGGTGCTCAACGTGCGCGGCAACGCACTCTGCGGGTTGCGGCGCTGGCCCGAGGCAGCAGCGACCTTTCGCGAAAGCGCGCAGCTGGCTTGGGACTGTCTTGCGTTGCACGAACTCGCCTACGTGCTGTGGAACCTGCCGCGCGCGCTGGCGCACGTTCGCGAAGCCGAGCGCGCGTTGCAGCTCGCGGGTTTTGCCGAGAGCTTCTGGCAGACACGCTTCGGCCAGCTCGGCGCCGCGGACCGGCACGACATGCGCCGCGTCCGCCGGCTCGCCGCCTGCTCGCTCGATGCGCGGCAGATTCCGGCGCTGTGGGCACGCGGCGCGCGCCTCTCGCTGGCCGACGCATTGGCACTCGCGCTGCGCTGACCCCCGCGAACCGGGGGCCTCCGTTGGCCCGCGTGCTAACGGGCGCCTAACGGCTGGCGTCGAATCTTCGTCTGTCACCAAGCAAACGAGGACCATCCCCATGAAAAGCACTCTCCTGACCTGCGGCGCCGCGGCGGCGCTCACGTTCACGCTCGCACTCGTTCCGGCCCACGCGGCCGACGCGCTCACCGAAACCTTCGAGAACACGACCCCCGACCAGTACAACCAGGGCGTGTATGGCGGCACGATCGCCCACACCGGGCTCGAAGTGACCACGGCCTACGCCCTGGTGCGCCACGACCCGAGCGGCGCGCCGGAACACGGCAGCTTCCTTGAGCTGCCGACCGGCTGGTACTCGAACAACTACGCCAACGGCGTCGGCACGAGCGCGGTCCAGTCGATCGCCACGTTCGACCTGCTCGCGGGCAACCAGTACGCGTTGAGCTTCGATTGGTCACGCCGCCAGGGCGCCTCCGGCAACGGGCCGTTCGACACTTCGCTGACGGCGTCGCTAGGCAGCCAATCGGTGAGCTACGCCGACGTCACCGGCTTCTACTACCTCTACGACTGGAAAACGGTCACGTTGAGCTGGACGCAGGGCGCCACGGAACTCGGCGCCCATGTCAGCTTCCTCGGCTCTGGCGACGGCTACTCGGGGGTCGTGATCGACAACATCTCGCTCATCGGCACCGCGTCCGTTCCCGAGCCCGAAACCTACGCGCTGATGCTGGCGGGGCTGGCCGCGGTGGGCTGGGCGGCGCGCCGCCGCACTGCGACGACGTGACTGTTGCGGCCCGGGCAGGCTCGATCAGCACTCTCACCCGGCGAGTGCTAATATGAGCGGAACAAAACAAGCTTCGGCCTGTCTGACGCCTTATGACCACACTTTCAAGCCCGGCCCTGCGATCTTCGGCGCTCGCCACCCGCGACGCCTGGGCGCTCGTCCCCCCGCTCGGCAACCTGGATGCCTACATCTCGGCGGTGAACCGCGTCCCGCTGTTGACCCCGCAGGAGGAGCGTGACTTCGCGACCCGCCTGCGCGACGACGGCGATGTCGATTCGGCGCGCAAGCTCGTGCTCTCGCACCTGCGGCTGGTGGTCTCGGTGGCGCGCCAGTACCTGGGCTACGGCTTGCCGCACGGCGACCTGATCCAGGAAGGCAACGTCGGCCTGATGAAGGCTGTGAAGCGCTTCGACCCCGAGCAGGGCGTGCGTTTGGTGAGCTATGCGTTGCACTGGATCAAGGCCGAGATCCACGAGTACATCCTGAAGAACTGGCGCATGGTCAAGGTCGCCACCACCAAGGCGCAGCGCAAGCTGTTCTTCAACCTGCGCTCGATGAAGCAGAGCCTGAAGGAAGCCTCGACCGACGTCGACACCCACCGCGCCACGCTGACGCAGGGCGAGGCTGACACCATGGCGCAGCGCTTGAACGTCAAGCGCGAAGAAGTGCTGGAAATGGAAACCCGCATGTCGGGTGGCGATGTGGCCCTCGACCCGCAAAGTGACGACAGCGAGGAAAGCTTCGCTCCGATCGCCTACCTGGCCGACGACAGCACCGAGCCGACCCGCGTGATCGAAGCCCACCGCCGCGACTGGCTGGCCAGCGACGGCATCGCGCAGGCGCTGGACGCGCTGGACGCACGCAGCCGGCGCATCGTCGAAGAGCGCTGGCTGAAGGTCAACGACGACAGTTCGGGCGGCATGACGCTGCATGAGCTGGCCGCCGAGTACAGCGTCAGCGCCGAACGCATTCGCCAGATCGAAGTCGCGGCGATGAAGAAGATGCGCAAGGCGCTGGAAGCGCCGGCGCACTGACAGCCGGACTCGGTTCTGACGGGCGCGTCGAATACGCGCCAACACCCACCGGGCAACCGGCTTGGCGTCAACCCTCGTTGACCAGCCTTTTCAGGTCGGCCGCGACAGCTTCAGGCGGCGTGCCGTAGCGCACGAACAGCCGCAACTGGCCCTTCGGATCGATCAGGTACGAGCCGGCCGTGTGGTCCATCGTGTAGCTGCCCTCGGTCTTGCCGGGTACCTTGGCGTAGAACACCTTGAACTCGCGCGCCGTGGCCTTGGTTTGCTCGTCCGACCCCCGCAGGGCGACGAAGCTCGGGTCGAAACTGGCCAGGTAAGCCCTCAGCAGTTCCGGCGTGTCGCGCGCCGGGTCGATGGTGACGAACACGCCCTGCACCTTGTCGCCATCGGCGCCCATCGCCTTCTTGATCTGCGCCAGTTCGGCCATGGTGGTGGGGCAGACGTCCGGGCATTGCGTGTAGCCGAAGAAGACCACGCTGACCTTGCCCTTGAAGTCGGCCAGGGTGCGCGGCTTGCCGTCGGCGTCGGGCAGCGAAAGCTCGCGGCCGTAGTCGGCGCCGGTGATGTCCACGCCGTTGAAGCTTGCCTTCGCGGCGGAGAGACCGGGCAGGCCCAGTTTGTCGCAGCCGCTCAGGGCGGCAACGCTCAGCAAGACGATCAGGCCACGGCGGCTCAGCTTCATCGCATCGATCGTCACAGCAGCGGTCTCAGGTAGTGGTCGATCAACAGCGCCGCGAACAGCAGCATCAGGTAGACGATCGAGAAGCGGAAGGTCTTGCGCGCCAGCGTGTCGCTGTAGCGGCGCCACAGCGCCCAGGCATAGCCGGTGAACGTGGCGCCGAGCAGGGCCGCCGACACCAGGTAGATCACGCCGCTCATGCCGAACGCGAACGGCAGCAAGGTGGCCGCGAACAGCACCAGGGTGTAGAGCAGCACCTGCAGCCGCGTGAACTCGGAGCCGTGCGTCACCGGCAGCATCGGCAGGCCCGACTTGCGGTAGTCCTCGACCCGGTACAGCGCCAGCGCCCAGAAGTGCGGCGGCGTCCAGAGGAAGATGATCAGGCAGAGCATCAGCGCCTCGGGCCCCACTTCGCCGCGCATCGCGGCCCAGCCGAGCACCGGTGGCATCGCGCCCGACGCGCCGCCGATGACGATGTTCTGCGGCGTCATCGGCTTCAGGATCACGGTGTAGATCACCGCGTAGCCGACGAAGGTGGCAAAGGTCAGCCACATCGTCAGCGGGTTCACCAGCAAGTACAGCACGGCGCTGCCGAGCGCGCAGAGCGCGGCCGAGAACGCCAGCGTGTGCGCGTCGGTCAGTTCGCCCTTGGCCGTTGGCCGCCAGGCGGTGCGCGCCATCCGGGCGTCGATCTTCTGCTCGACCAGGCAGTTGAACGCGGCGGCGGCGGCGGCCACCAGCCAGATGCCCAGGCTGGCCGGCACGACGAGGCGCCAGTCGGGCCAGCCGGGTTCGGCCAGCAGCATGCCGATCACGGCGCAGAACACGATCAACTGCACCACGCGCGGCTTGGTGAGCACGTAGAACTGCCGCGCCCGCGACGAAGTGCGGGCCTTGAGCGGGTGCGGCTGGGACAGGGCTTCAGACATGGGCAGCCTGCGATTCTACGAAGCCGCCCCGAGCCGCAGCCCGCCACGGCCGGCCGGGGCTGCAGCGAGGCCCGATTGACGGGCGCGCGTGAGCAGCACGGTGAGCAGCGCGACCAGCGCCGCAGCGCCGCCGGTGTGGGCCAGCGCAGCGACCAAGGGCCAGCCCAGGATCACGTTCGACAACCCGGAGGCGAGTTGCCACAGCGCGACGCCGCCCAGCAGCAGCGCCCAGCGTGCCAGCGCGGGCTCGGCGCTCCGGGCGGCGTGGAGGCGCCACGCCAGCCCGGCGATGGCCGCCAGCACCACCATCGCGCCCAGTCGGTGCGCGAAATGGATCGCCGTCAGCGCATCGAACGGCAGCCAGTTGCCGTCGCCGGTCTGCCCCAGCTCGCGCCGCAGCGTGAAGCCGTGGCCGAAATCCATCGCGGGCCACCACGATCCTTGGCAGGTGGGAAAGTCCGAACAGGCGAGCACGGCGTAGTTCGTCGACACCCAGCCGCCGAGCGCGACCTGCAGCACGCTGAGCGCTAGCACGGCGAACGTGGCCGTGGCGAGCCGCCGCGGCAGCCACAACGGCGCGCGCACGTAGCCTTGCGCCTGCACCGCCAGCAGCGCCAGCAGGCCGATGCCGCCGAGCAGGTGCAGCGTGACGATGGCGGGGTAGAGCTTCATCGTCACCGTCAGCGCACCGAACGCGCCCTGCACGCAGACCCAGGCCAGGGTGGCCGTGGCCCACCAGGGCGAGATGCTGCATTCGCCGCCGCTGCGCCTGTCTCGCAGAGTGCGCCGCTGCTCGACCCAGCTCGCCAGCGCCAGCACCAGGATCAGCACGCCGACGCCAGTCGCGAGATAGCGATGGATCATCTCGACCCAGGCCTTGCCGTGCGTCACCGGGCCGTCCGGCAGCATCGTCTGCGCCGCATGGATTTCAGGCCGAGCGCCCAGCGGGCTGGCATTGCCGTAACAGCCCGGCCAGTCCGGGCAACCGAGACCGGAGTCGCTGAGGCGGGTGAAGGCACCGAACAGGATCAAGTCGAAGGTCAGGAACAGCGTCAGCAACGTCAGCGCGCGCAGGCGGCGCGCCGGGTTCGCGCCGCGGTGGCGCAGCCAAAGCCAGGCCAGCGGGCCCGCCGCCAGCACCGCGCCGGTCAGCGCAACACGCGCCAGCGGCGCCAGGTCGTAGAGCGGCTGGCCATCCATGCGTCAGCGACCGGCACGATCCCAGAAGGCCGAGGCGCGGAGCAGCTTTTCGAGATCGCGCTTGAGCTTGGCGGGGTCGGGGTCGGCGGGTACGCGCATCATCCACTCGCCCATGGGATCGACCACGAACAGGTGGTCTTCGAGCGCACCACTCGAGGCCGGCGCAAGCCATCGCGCAAGCGCCTCGCGCGGCACGCGCAACACGGCGGTCGGCGTGCCGATGGCGATGGCGCCCAGCACTTCAGGGCGAACCGGCTGCGCGTCGGTGACGAGCCAGAGCTTGTCGACCCGGTCCTTCTCCTTGCCCAGCGTCTCGCGCAACTGCCGCTGCAGGAACAAGGCCTTCTCGCAGCGCGCATCGCAATCGCCGCCGGCCACCACCACCAGCAGCCACTGGCCGCGCAGCGATTGAGGCGCCACCGGCCTTCCTTGCAGATCGGTCAGCGGCAGCTCGCTCGCCAACGGCAGCGGGCGCGAGGGCTCGATCAGCGCGCTGTAGTTGGTGCGCCCTTCGGGCCGAATGACGAAGTAGGTGAAGTACGACGCGATCACCGGCGCAGCGCAGACCAGCAGCACCCACAGCATCCGAACCCGCCCGACACGGGTGCGCTGCGCGTCGCCGAGCGCCGGCACGGGCAGGCTGTGCACGGTGAGAGCCAAGGCCTCATCCGGCGCGGTGGCGGCCAAGGCGGGGTCGGACGAGTTGGAACCAGACATACAGGCCCGTGATCAGCGCACTCATGGCCCACCATTGAAAGGCGTAACCGTAGTGCTTGGAGGTGTCGAGCGCCGGCGGCGGCCACTTGCGCAGCAGACCGTCGGCGACCGACCCGTCGGCTTGGAGGATCGAGAGCGGCAGCAAGGCCAGGCCGGTCTCGCGCGCATAGCTCTCGATATCGAGATTCTGCCGGATCGGCCCCGACGCCGCGGCGCTGAACTCGTACAGCCGCGCCGGTGGCGGGGCGATACGGCCCGCCACGGCCACTTCGCCAGGTGGCGTTGCGAGTGCCGGCAGCCGCGTCCGCTCGTTGTTGTCACGTGCCACCCAGCCGCGCTGTACCAGCACCGCGCCGCCGGGCCATTGCAAGGGCGTGACGACGAAGAAGCCCGGCCGGCCGTTCATCTGCCGGTTCTCCAGGTACACCGTGCGCTCGGCCAGCCAGCGGCCGCGCAGCGTGACGCTGCGGTACAGCAGATCCGCGTCCGCCGCGGCACTGGCAGCGAGTTCGGCGGCGCCGATCGCCGGCAGTTCGGCGCGCCGGTCGAGCGTGGACTGCAAGGCCTCCTTCTGCGCTGCGCGGTCCCATTGCCAGTAGCCCAGCCGCGCCGTGAGGGCGGCCCCGGCCAGTGCGGCCACGAGCACCACCACCCGACCCCGCCGCATGGGCACGCCGCTCAGCACCACACCGAAGGCGGGCTCGGCGGATAATCGCGGCCCATGAAGATCGTCATCGCTCTTGCCTTCGTGTTGATCCTCGGCGCACTGGCCGTGGCCGGCGCGGCCATGTTGCGCGGCGGCCGGGACGGCGGCTCCAAGCCCGGCTTGATGATGCGTGCGCTGGCTTGGCGGGTCGGCCTCTCGGTGCTGTTGTTCGTCTGCGTGCTGGTCAGCTACAAGCTCGGCTGGATCCACCCGACCGGCGTGCCGCTGAGCGGTTGAAGCGGGCCGCGCGAGGCGGCCACAAGCCTCGACCTAGAGCCAGTAGACGACGATGTACAGGCCCAGCCAGACCACGTCGACGAAGTGCCAGTACCAGGCCGCGCCTTCAAAGCCGAAGTGGCGCTCGGGCGTGAAGTGGCCCTTCATGATGCGCAGCGTGATGAACAGCAGCATCAGCATGCCGACCAACACGTGGAAGCCGTGGAAGCCGGTCAGCATGAAAAAGGTCGTGCCGTAGGCGCCCGAACTGAGCTTGAGGTTCAGATCGCTGTAGGCGTGGGTGTACTCGTAGCCCTGGACGCCGAGGAACGTCACGCCGAGCGCGACGGTCAGCCACATGAAGGCGATGCAGCGCGCGCGGTGGTTGGCAATGAGCGCGTGGTGCGCAACCGTGAGCGTCACGCCCGAGGTCAGCAGCAACGCGGTGTTGATGGTCGGCAGCGGCCACGGGCCCATCGTGATGAAGGGGTCCACGGTGCCGGCCGGCGACGCGGTGATGCCCGCCTGCACGCTCGGCCAGATGGCCTTGAAATCGGGCCAGAGCACGGCGTTCTCCAAGCTGCCGAGGTTCGGGATCGAGTGCACCCGCAGCCAGAACAGCGCGCCGAAGAAGGCGCCGAAGAACATCACCTCGGAGAAGATGAACCAGCTCATGCTCCATCGGTACGACACGTCGATGCGGTCGCTGTAGAGCCCGCCTTCGCTTTCGGCGATGGCGGTGCGAAACCACTGCTGGAGGACGAACAGCCACATCACGATGCCGAACAGCAACGAGTAGGCGCCCCAGCCGTGGCCATTGACCCACTGGCCCGCACCGAGGATGACGAAGAAGAAACCGATCGCCGTGAGCACCGGAAAGCTCGACGGGGCTGGAACGAAGTAGTAGGGCTGGAGCCCTTGGGGTGTCGCTGCCGACATGAGTTGTTCTCCTGAGAATCGAATTCGTTTTTTTCGGCCGCCATGCGCGGGCCCGTCAGGCGCCAGCGACCCCGCTGCCTATGACCCAGTTCACCAGCACCACCAACACGGCCACGAACAGCGCCGCGCCGAGCACCCCGGCAACGATCACGTGCACCGGGTTGAGCTGGCTCACATCCTTTTCGTAGTCGGCCGACTTGCGCACGCCAAAGAACGACCAGCCGACGGCCTTCATCGTCTGCACGAACGAGCCTTTTCGAGCCACCGCGCTCTTGAGCGGCGAGTTCATTGGAATACCGGCGTGCTCATGATTGCGGCGCGGCCGGCACCTTGCCGCCGACTTCGAAGAAGGTGTAGGACAGCGTGATCGTCTTCACGTCGCGCGACAGCTTGGGGTCGATCACGAACACCACCGGCCATTGCTTGGACTCGCCCGGCTTGAGCGTGTACTCGCTGAAGCAGAAGCATTCGAGCTTGTTGAAGTAGGGCTCGGCCTGCTTCGGCGCATAGCTCGGGATCGCCTGCGCGACCATGGTCCGGCTCTGGATGTTGCGGAACTCGTACATCACGCTGACCATCTGGCCGGGGTGGACCTCAATCGAGCGCTGGGCGGGCTTGAAGTCCCATGGGCCGCGGGCGTTGGCATCGAACTCAACCGTGATCGTGCGGCTCAGGTCAATCTGCGAATTGGCTGACGTGGCGGCAGGCTGACCGGCGGCCACCCGCTCGGCGACCGAAAGCACGTTGATGCCCAGGGCGCTGCAAATCGCGCGATAAACGGGCACCAACGCATAGCCGAAGCCGAACATCAGCGCGGCGATGACGACCAGCTTGCCCACCATTCGCAGGTTGTCAGTGCGCAAGCCGAGCGCGGCCATCGACGGAGTGGGCGAATCGGACATGACCAGGGCGCGCAACGAGCTCGCGGTTCAGCCGCCGAACAGCGACATCTTGACCGCGAAGCCAACCAGGAACGCGAGCGCAACCGAGGCCAGGATCAGGCCGAGCCGCAGATTCTGTCGCTTCTGTTCGGGTGTCATGTTGTCGATCCGCGGCTCAGCCGATCACCTTGGTCGCCAGCGCATTCAGCTTGGGCGGGTTCTCGAAGGTGTGGAACGGCGCTGGCGAAGGCACTTCCCACTCCAGGCCCTCGGCGCCTTCCCACGGCTGCTGCGGTGCGCGCTCGCCCTTGCCGCGCATGCACGGCAGCACGACGAAGAAGAAGAAGTAGACCTGCATCAGGCCGAAGCCGAACGCGCCCAGCGAGGCCAGCATGTTGAAGTCGGCAAACTGCATTGGGTAGTCGGCGTAGCGGCGCGGCATGCCGGCGAGGCCGAGGAAGTGCATCGGGAAGAAGGTCACGTTGAAGAAGATCAGCGAACCCCAGAAGTGGATCTTGCCGCGCGTCTCGTTGTACATCACGCCGGTCCACTTGGGCACCCAGTAGTAGAAGCCCGAGAACATGCCGTACAACGAGCCGGCCACCAGCACGTAGTGGAAGTGCGCCACCACGTAGTAGGTGTCCTGCAACTGGATGTCGATCGGCGCCATCGCCAGGATCAAGCCGGTGAAGCCGCCCATCGTGAACACGAAGATGAAGCCGACCGCGAACAGCATCGGCGTCTCGAAGGTCATCGAGCCGCGCCACATGGTGGCGATCCAGTTGAAGATCTTCACGCCGGTGGGCACCGCGATCAGCATCGTCGCGTACATGAAGAACAACTGGCCCGTCACCGGCATGCCGGTGGTGAACATGTGGTGCGCCCAGACGATGAACGAGAGGATCGCGATCGAGGCCGTGGCGTAGACCATCGAGGTGTAGCCAAACAGCCGCTTGCGCGCGAACGCCGGGATCACCGCGCTGACGATGCCGAAGGCCGGCAAGATCATGATGTAGACCTCGGGGTGGCCGAAGAACCAGAAGATGTGCTGGTACATCACCGGGTCGCCGCCGCCGGCGGGGTTGAAGAAGCTGGTGCCGAAGTGGCGATCGGTCAGCGTCATCGTGATCGCACCGGCCAGCACTGGCATCACCGCGATCAGCAGGTAGGCGGTGATCAGCCAGGTCCAGCAGAAGAGCGGCATCTTCATCAGCGTCATGCCGGGCGCGCGCATGTTCAGGATCGTGACGACGATGTTGATCGAGCCCATGATCGAACTTGCGCCGAGGATGTGCATCGCGAAGATGCCGGCGTCCATCGACGGGCCCATCTGCAGCGTCAGCGGCGCGTAGAGCGTCCAGCCGGCGGCCGGTGCGCCGCCGGGCATGAAGAACGAGCCGACCAGCATCAGCGCGGCCGGGATCAGCAGCCAGAAGCTCAGGTTGTTCATCCGCGCAAAGGCCATGTCGGGCGCGCCGATCTGGAGCGGAATCATCCAGTTCGCGAAGCCGACGAACGCCGGCATGATGGCGCCGAACACCATGATCAGGCCGTGCATCGTCGTGAGCTGGTTGAACATGCCCGGGTTCACGAACTGCAGACCCGGCTGGAACAGCTCGGCGCGGATCAGCAGCGCGAGCACACCGCCGATCATGAACATCGTGAACGAGAACAGCAGGTACATCGTGCCGATGTCCTTGTG
>JANOVJ010000354.1:0-4577 GCA_031417295.1 bacterium
TGCGAGTCGGTCCGCGACGTCATCGTCTACCGCCGTACGGGACGCACGGTCGCGTGGAACGCGGAGCGCGATCGCTGGCTGCACGACGAGACCGCTGCGCAGCCCGTCACCTGCGAGCCCGAATGGGTGGGCGCCGAGCACCCGCTGTTCCTGCTCTACACCTCGGGCTCGACCGGCAAGCCCAAGGGCGTGCAGCACAGCAGCGGCGGCTACCTGCTGTTCGCCGCGCTGACGATGAAGTGGACCTTCGACCTCAGGCCCGACGATGTGTTCTGGTGCACCGCCGACATCGGCTGGGTCACCGGCCACAGCTACATCGCCTACGGCCCGCTCGCGCTCGGCGCGACCGAAGTCATGTTCGAAGGCATCCCGACCTACCCCGACGCGGGCCGCTTCTGGAAGATGATCCAGGACCACAAGGTCAGCATCTTCTACACCGCGCCGACCGCCATCCGCTCGTTGATCAAGCTCGCCGAAGGCACCGCCAGTGCGCACCCGCGCAACTGCGACTTGTCGAGCCTGCGCATCCTCGGCTCGGTCGGCGAGCCGATCAACCCTGCGGCCTGGGAGTGGTACCACCAGCACATCGGCGGCGGACGCTGCCCGATCGTCGACACCTTTTGGCAGACCGAGACCGGCGGCCACATGATCACGCCGCTGCCCGGCGCCACGCCGCTGATCCCGGGCTCGTGCACGCTGCCGTTCCCCGGCATCATGGCCGCGGTGGTCGACGAGACCGGCAAGGAACTGCCGTGGGGGCAGGGCGGCATTCTTGTTGTCAAGCGGCCGTGGCCGAGCATCATCCGCACCATCTGGGGCGACCCCGAGCGCTACAAGAAGAGCTACTACCCGGACGACTTCAAGGGCAAGTACTACCTGGCCGGCGACGGCGCAATCCGCGATGCGAAGACGGGTTACTTCACCATCACCGGGCGCATTGACGACGTGTTGAACGTGTCGGGTCACCGCATGGGCACGATGGAGATCGAGAGTGCACTGGTGGCCAATCCGATGGTGGCCGAAGCGGCCGTGGTGGGCCGGCCCGACGACACCACCGGCGAAGCCATCTGCGCCTTCGTTGTGTTGAAGCGCAGCCGGCCGACCGGTGACGAGGCCAAGGCCATCGCGAAAGAACTGCGCGACTGGGTCGGCAAGGAAATCGGCCCGATCGCCAAGCCGAAAGACATCCGCTTCGGCGACAACCTGCCGAAGACGCGAAGCGGCAAGATCATGCGGCGCTTGTTGCGCTCGGTGGCGAAGGGCGAGGCGGTGACGCAGGATGTTTCCACCCTCGAGAACCCCGCAATACTCGATCAGTTGGCGCAAGCCAACTGAGGGGCGCTTGGCGCGTTCGCGGCGCCGCACAAGCCGCTTGGCCTACCGCTCGACCAGGCGCCGAGGCCCCGGCCCGTGTTCGCCCAGCGCGTCGCCCGGGTTGCGCAGCCGGCAGCGCTGCAGCGACAGGCAGCCGCAGCCGATGCAGTCGGTGAGCTGGTTGCGCAGCGCCTGCAGTTCGGCGATCCGCGCATCGAGTTCGCCACGCCAGGCGGCCGACAGCCGGCGCCAGTCGGCCAGGTTCGGCACCCGGCCGTCGGGCAGGCGCGACAAGGCGTCGCGAATGGTCTTGAGCGGGATGCCGACCCGCTGCGCGGTCCGAATCACGGCCACTGTGCGCAGCGTGTCGCGTCGGTAGCGGCGCTGGTTGCCCGCGCTGCGCAGGCTGTCGATCAGGCCCTCGGATTCGTAGAAGTGCAGCGTCGATACCGCGACCCCGCTGCGCTCGGCCATCTGGCCCACGCTGAGCAGATCGCCCCTCATCGCCAAAGCTCTTTCATCGCGCTTGACCTCAAGTATGCTTGAGGTTCCAAGCTTGCGCCGGCAACATTGAAAGGTCAAGCATGGGCAATGCGGTCGAAGCGGTAGAAACGGTAGATGCGGTAGATGCGGTGAATCCAGTCGCCGAAGCAGGCATTCTCGCGCCATCGCTGCGCGCCCTCACGATCGGGATGCTGGGGCTGGTCTCGATCCTGGCGTTCGAGCAACTGGCCGTGGCCACGGTGATGCCGGTGGTCGCGCAAGCGCTCGGCGGGATGACGCTGTATGCCGCCGCATTCGGCGTGGCCATGGCGGCCGGCATCTTCGGCATGGCGCTGGCCGGGCCGTGGACCGACCGCGCCGGGCCGAGGCCCGCGCTCTGGGCCGGTATCGCGGCCTTCGTGCTCGGCGTGCTGGGCGTGGGCGTGGCCCTCGACATGCCGCAACTGGTGGCGGGCAGGGCGCTGCAGGGCTTCGGCGGCGGGTTGATGTCGGTCGCGCTCTACGTCGTCGTGGCGCAGGCCTATCCGCCGGGCCTGCACCCGCGCATCTTCTCGGCCTTCGCGGCGGCCTGGGTGCTGCCTGCCATCGTCGGGCCGGTGCTTGCCGGGTTGATTGCGCGCCATCTCGGTTGGCGCTGGGTGTTTCTGGCGGCTGCGCTGCTGGCCGTGCCGGCCGCCCTGCTGTTGCGCCAGGGGCTGCAGCGCCTGCCGCAGCGCCCGCGGCAGAACGACGCGGGGCGTCTGCCCTTGCCCGACTCGGCGGCGCGCTCCCGGCTCTGGTGGGCCGCAGGCACCGCGCTCAGCGCCGGCTTGCTCTATGCCGGCGGCAAGGCGCAAGGGCCGGGCGGGTTGCTGATGGCCTGCGCGCTGCTCGGCATCGCTTGCTGGGCACCACGGCTGCTGCCGCGCGGCACGCTGGCGGGGCGGCCCGGCCTGCCGGCAGTGATCGCGCTGCGCGGCCTGGCGGCGGCAGCGTTCTTTGCCGGCGAGGTGCTGATCCCGTTGCTGCTGGTCAGCGAACGGGGCGCGTCGGCGGTCGAGGCCGGGCTGGTCTTGATGGTGGGTGCCCTGGGCTGGAGTGCGGGTTCCTGGTTCCAGGGGCGCGGCACGCACACCGGCAACGACGACGCCCGCGTTCGTGTGTTGCAGCTGGGCATGGCGGCGATCGGCCTCGGCGTGCTGGCGGTGACGGTCGTGTTGCTGCCGGCGGTGCCGATCGCAGTCGCCGGGTTGGCGTGGGCGGTTGCCGGCGTGGGCATGGGGCTGGTCTACCCGACGCTGTCGGTGCTGACGCTGGAGTGCGCGCCAGTGGCCGAGCAAGGCGCCGCGTCGGCGGCGCTGCAGCTCAGCGATTCGCTGTTCTCCGCGGTGGGCCTGGCGCTGGCGAGTGCAGCGCTGGCAGCCTTGCTGGCGTGGTCTTCGGGCGGCGCGTATCTGGCGGGTTTCGGCCTGGCCGCGGCGCTGGCGTTGGCCGGGGTCGCGTTGGCGCGGAGGGCGCGGCCGCAGGCGCGAGGCTGATGCTCAGCCGCCGTCGAACCGGCCGTGGCGGCCGGCGCCTTGCGCAAAGCGCGTCGCGCCTTCGACCGTCTCGCCCGAGCGCAGCGTCGCCAGGCCGAGCGTGAACTCGGCGCTGAGGGCTTCGCGCAGCGAAAGGCCGGCCTGCGCCATCACGCTGGCGCGGTCGTTGTGCAGGCATTGCTGCGGGAACGCGGCGATCTGCGCCGCCAGCGCCAGCGCCGCGGGCAGCGCCTGCCCGGCGGGCACCTTGCGGTTCGCCAGGCCGATCTGCAAGGCCTCGGCCGCGTCAACCGCGCGGCCCGTGAGGATCAGGTCGAGCGCGCGGCTCTGGCCGATCAGCCGCGGCAGCCGCACCGTGCCGCCGTCGATCAGCGGCACGCCCCAGCGGCGGCAGTAGATGCCGAACACTGCTGTCTCATCGACCACGCGCAGGTCGCACCACAGCGCCAGTTCCATGCCGCCCGCAACGGCCGGGCCGGCGATGGCAGCGATGACGGGTTTTGTGAGCTGCAGCCGCGACGGGCCCATCGGCGCGTCGGCATCCATGTCGGCGTCAAGCGGCAGCGAGCGCACCGAATCGTCGCGGCCGGCCGCGCCCGACTTCAGGTCGGCGCCAGCGCAGAAAAAGCCGCCCGCGCCGGTGAGCACGGCCACGCGCGCGTTGGCGTCGGCATCGAAGGCGCGGAAGACTTCGGCCAGCCGGCGCGAGGTGGCGCCGTCAACCGCGTTGCGCACCTGCGGCCGGTTGATCGTGACGGTCCAGATCGGGCCCCTGTCGTCGAGCAGCACGGTGTCCATCAGAAGTTCTCCAAAGCTTTGGCACAGCCCTGCAGCACGGCGCGCGCTTGTGCTTCGGGCAACTCGATTTCCATGCGCAGCAGTTGCGCCGCGATGGTCTTGCCCAGGTTGTCGCTGCGCAAGCTGTTGGCCGCGCCGCCGGAGAGCGCGCCGTTGAGCACGAACTTCAGCGCCAGGATATTGGGCAGCGGATAGCACTCCACGCGCGCCGGGTCGATGCTGCCCAGGTGGTGCGCAAAGTGCGTGGCGACGCGCTCGCGCGTGACGGTGGATTCGAGCGCGCGGTAGCCGTGTTCGTCCCAGGCGAAGAGGCCGATGTCGGCGCGGTCGGCCTTGTCGCCGCTGCGCGCGTGGGCGATATCGGCCAGACGCAGTTTCGTCATCGCAGGCTTCATTCGACATTCCTCAGTTCGACCTTCACAGCCGATTCGACAAGCTCGCGCC